>JAFAHH010000132.1 GCA_019237355.1 Acetobacteraceae bacterium
TGCTCGCGGACCGCCGCGGCGCCATCCTCGCTCGCCTCGAAGCGCCGGCGGATCTCGGCGCGCCCCACCGCGAGCGCCGCTTTCAGCGGGCCGCGAAACGGGCCGCGATCGAGCGCCGCGGCACGCGCATCCCGAGCGGCGAGCGACAGCTGCTCAGCCAATACTCTGCGATCGATGATCTCGCGCTGCCTTGTAATCGTGCCCATCTTGCTGCGGTCCGGTATCGGCGGCGGCCGGCAGGCCCCCAGGGTCAGATAGGTATCGAAGCCCGCAACGCGAGGGCCACGTCACGCGCCGCTCCGAACCCGCGCCTGTTCCGCCTGTTTTCTACTGGAAAAATACAGGCGTTAACACTCCTTTAGATCCGCTCATCGGCGTCAAACGGGCTCGTTGGCCAAGTATGCACGATTTCGGAACCGCCATCCGTATAGATACCACAATCGTATCTAAAACGCAATCGCAATTCGCGCGAGCGACACGGTGGCGCGCGGAGACGAGATATGCTCCCGGTTCGCGATCTGTTCCCGATCTAGCCAACATTATCTAGGTACTGAATACCTTAGTCTCTAGGGTTCGCCATGCCGAACGTCGCGCTCAACCTAACTTACGCCGACTGACCACGTGATAAGCACCGATGATCACGCAGAGAAGGCGACGGTTAAAAATCCGGAAATGTGATGCAACTCACACATCCCATTGGAGCCTGAAATCATATTAGCCGTAACGCAGTTCGGGGGCCAACCAAGGGTTGAGCTCCTAGGCATCGTCGAGGCGCTGGGGACTAAATTTGAGCGACCACGCTTTGGCCGCACTTCTGTCGGCCTGGATTGTCACGGTTACGGCAACAACACTGCTCGTCAGCGCTCTCGCCGTATCCTCGATTTGGGACAGCGTTATATTTTTTCACGCACTGCGAGCCGCTCTTTCGGAGTTTTGATGCTAGGCACGGCCGAGCCGCCGAGCGGTCACCGCCATTATTCGGCCGGGCATGGCGGCCGAGTTTCGCGCGGATGCAACAGCCGCCAGAACCACTGTCACATTCTTGACCTTGCGTCGGAACTGCCGGCGAGTGGCGCTTTTGTTGTTTGAAGCAGTCGCTGGGCCGTGCCCTGCACACAGCGATTGCTGCGAGGGCAGGAAAGTGGCTGACTTTCCTCACGGACTGCTGTTCAACGCGCGTTCGGTAAACTTTGCGATAGTTTGGCGACATTCCTCGCCATTCTGACCGTCGGAAACGCGAGACCGGCCCGAGCGCCTGCTCAAAGCTGCACTGAAAAAAATTTGAGTGCGAAATGTGACCTGGATCACAGACCATCGGGCTAAAGCCTGGGATACCCTGCCGCCGAATAGGATGATCCCGCCGGGGCGGCAGCAACCTGTACCGTTTGAAAACAATCGGGACAGCTGTCGATAGGAAAATTGATGAGGTGATAGAATGTCCAACGGACCCGTAGAAGGTGTCTCAAACACCGCCACAACACCCGGTGTGCTAGGCACCAACACTACACACCCAGCAAGTAATGTGACATCGGGAGCTCAGGCGCCAGGTGTGGTCGGCAACAGCACGAATGGAGTGGGTGTTTCCGCCAGCACCCAGAACGCCAACGAAAATGCGATTTTCGGGATTAATACTGCTACCGGCGCGGCTGCCAAGCCCGTGAACGCGATTGCTGGCTGCGGCGTGTGGGGTCATACCAAGGTTACAGGTGCGACAGGTGTTGTAGGCTCGACCGAGCCCGGCGTGAACGCAACAGGTGTACTTGGGATCGGCAATGGCACTGAGGCGGGTGTAGCTGGCATTAATAATTTTAGCGCCACAAGCAACGTCCCGGCTGGTCCAGGTGTGTTCGGTTCGAGCGGATGGGGCACCGGTGTGAGCGCCTCGAGCACCGAAGGCACAGGCGTGAGCGCTTCGAGCCAAAACGGCGCAGGTGTGAGCGCTTCGAGCGTAAACAGCACAGGTGTGACCGGCACAAGCACAAATGGCGTGGGCGTTTCCGCCGGCACTCAGAATGCCAACCAAAATGCGATTTTTGGGATTAATACTGCTACAGTCGCGGCTACCGCGCCCGTGAACGCGATTGCTGGCTGCGGCGTCTGGGGTCATACGACCGTCCCCGGTGGGACAGGTGTTGTAGGCTCGACCGAGCCCAGCGTGACCGCCACGGGCGTACTTGGGATCGGCAATGGCGAGGGCGACGGTGTCCGAGGTGTTGCGGGCCCGCCGCCGGAGCACACTTCCCAAGTTGGCCCGTGGGCTGGCGTACACGGCATCGCAGGCACCCTTTTTGACTCCTTCGCCGGCCTTTTCGACGGGGCCGTTCAGATCAACGGAGACCTCTTTTCAGGAACCGTCACCAGCAGCCCCTCTTCTGACCCCTCTTCTAGCCCCTTCGCCGGCGTCTTCAACGGGCCCGTTCAGATTATCTCTCTTCCTAGCCTCGTCCCCAGCTCCTTCGACGGGGAAGTTGATATCCATGGACTCCTCCGCGTTGAAGGAGACCTCAACGTTACGGGAACCGTCACGAAAGGAAGCGGGGGGTTTCAGATCGACCATCCTTTAGACCCCGCAAACAAATACCTCGTTCACTCTTTCGTCGAATCCCCGGACATGAAGAACGTCTATGACGGGGTAGCAGTTGCCGACTCGCTGGGCGAGGTCAGCGTCGAACTGCCGGCGTATTTTGACGCGTTGAACAAGGACTTTCGATACCAACTCACACCCATTGGTGGACCAGCTCCCAATCTCCACGTAAAGCAAGAGTTGACGCGAAATCGTTTTCTCATGGCCGGCGCAGCACCTGGACAGCGTGTGTGCTGGCAGATCACCGGGACCCGGAAAGACGCCTGGGCGCTGGCTAACCCGATCGTCGTCGAGCGCGAGAAGCCGAAGAGCGAAAAGGAGCACTTCGAGTCTGATACGCGCAGCTCCATTGGCATTTGGGATGCCACGAAAGCCGGATGAGAGTTAGGCTCCTCGCGTCGAGCACGATACAAACGGTGCCCCAGCTTCCGGGCTGGCACGCGAAGCGCAGGAAGCCGGCGGGGCGGGGCGGCCGGCGGCGCCGCGGGAGCCGCGCCGCTGCGACAGCTCAGTCTCGGTAAGGGTGCGCTCGCCTTGCCGCCATGAGAGGCCGTCGGCGAGGCGGAACACTTGCAATCAGTGCGGCCGCCGATTGTAACCCTGCAAGATGACGCCGCGGCCGCGCATCATCAGCGGGATGTCATCACTGATCAATGCCACCGCATCGCCGAGTTCGGCCTGCACGCAGACCCAGGCCGCAGCGCCTTCTACCCGGCCTGCTTGCCGCGCCGCGTTTGCGCGACGGCCTCATCGCCATTGACGACAAAGCCGCGGCCATCGCTCATCGCGACCAGCAGAACGCCAGACGGTCGGGCCCACGATAGTCACGACGGCGATGCCTTGGTTCAATAACCATCGCGCTCGGAAGGTTACCTCGCTCGAAACGGCGGCCGGGGTGTGCGTCGCGGCATTGGGCATGGGCATCACGCCGATCGCTCGGGTCACCTCGCACGACCCGCATGACGCGACTCGCATCCTCGATTGCGGCGCCCAGGGGGTCATGGTGCCGCATGTCCAAAACGCCGCCGAGGCGAGGTCTATCGTCGAGGCCTGTCTCTATGCGCCGAAAGGCCACCGCTCGGCTTTCGGCAGCGGTCCACAGCTCGGCTACGCCGCGATCCCGCAGGCGGACGTGTGCAAGGTCCTTAATGAAGAGACTTTGTTGATGGCGATGATCGAGACCCTTGAAGCGGTTGATAACGCTGACGCGATTGCCGCCGTTGACGGTATCGACGTACTGCATATCGGCGCCTCGGACCTGTCGACCGAGATGGGCATTCCCGGGCAATACACTCACGAGCGGATGCGTGCTGGCTTTGAGAGCGTCGCCAGAGCCGCGAAGGACCACGGCAAGGCAATGGGAGTCGGCGGCGTGCGCCAGGATTTCGAGTTCCAGAGTTGGCTGTTGCGGCTCGGCGTGCGTTACCTGACCGGCGGCTCCGATGTCGGCTACATTCTCAGCGCTGGCCGCGCTGACGTGAAGCAGCTGCGCGAGCTGAAGTTGTAATGCCTGCCGATCGACTTCGGGCTCACCGATGGGGCTTGCGCCACCCACGCCGGCCTCAATATCGAACCCTGCCTCCTGTCAGGGCGTTTGCACTTGCGAGCTTGGCGGGCGATCTCGGCGCGGATCCGACGGCGTGAATCCCCCGACAGCGCTTATCGTTGGTGTGAGCCGCCCACGCGTACACCGCCGCCCGGAGGCGACGCGATCGGCCGCGCGACCGTTCTCGAGAACGTCGGCGGAACGAACTGCCGAGGCATAAAAGACAGCCCCGTCTGGTGGCTGAAGAAGCCTGGGCTCGGCCCGAGGCGGGCCTGCAATCCTCTGCCCGCCGCTGCAAATGATCGCGGTGCCGGACGCAACATGGCCGTTGGTGATCGCCCGGCCGGCGCAAATGCGGGCGTCGCCGAGCTCCGCATGGCTGTCGGTACAGAAGCCGCCGCGCTCTGCATGTTTACTCGCGGAATCATCGCGGCCGAGATGGCGGACCCGCGAAGAACCTGGGTTGGCCCGCGTGAGGCGAAAGCGCCAGAGGCTAGACTGAGC
>JAFAHH010000505.1 GCA_019237355.1 Acetobacteraceae bacterium
GCCGTGCCGATGATGAGCCGCCAGCGTCGGCCTAATGCACGACCCCGGGCGGCTTGAGCGGATTATGGCGCTAATTCCGCCCGATGACGCCTTGTGGTTATCGGAACGGCTGGAGCCACGCTGGCGGCAGCGCGCACGGCGGCTCGACATGCGCAATACCGCAATTACCCGGGTGCTCGAGCTACTGCTGCCCGAGGCCGGTTCCTTACACGCTGCGGCCCGCACTTTGGAATCGGCATTGCGCAGCCAGCGGATAACCGCGCCTGGCGAACTCGGTGCGGTCCTCCGCGAGATTGCGATGCTGAATGAGAACCGGCCACTCGGCTGGCGCCAGATTTGCAGTTTGCAGAAATCAACTGGTGCGGTTGCAAACCCGGCCTGCCATGTTGCCAGGCATGAAGTTTCGGACGAACCTAAAGCCATTGCCATCTAATCCCGCCTCCGAGCCAGAATTCACCAGCCAGGCCGCCATCGAGGAAGAACTGCGCCACGTCGATAGTGAGCGTGCGCGGCTCAAAGCAGTCCTCGACGGCCTGCCAGGCAAAGAACAGGAATTGCTTGAGCAGGATGCCGGCGATGAAATCTTCAGTGAGCTTGATGTTGAGCGCCGCCGGGCCGAGCGCGGCCTCGCCCGGCTGAATATTCTCGAACAGAAACTTGTTGGCCGCGCCCGCGAGTTAGCCGCGGCAGTCAGGCAGGCGCGCTGGCATGAGCTTGTGGCCGAATACCACATTGCGGCCGAAGCGTTCATCGCCTCAGTGAAGCAGACCGGGCAACTGCACCAGCGCGTAGAATCGCTCTCGATGCTGGCATCGAACGAAGGTTTCGTTCTCGGAATGCAATCACTTTTGCCATTGCCGCCCCCATTGCTGCGGCCGGATGCCGCAAGTTGGTATGAGGCCTCGGTCCGGTCGCTAAGTGAGCACCCGCCGCCATCACCGGCAGGCGCTCCGGCGACGTGCAGCATTCGTTTCGTAAAAGGATGGAACAATTGTAACGCAGGTGAAACTGCAGGCTTCCCCGATAAGCAGGCCTGGATGCTGGTCGACATGGGCGTTGGCGAATTTGCGCAGGACCGCATTCCGCCACGGCCCGCGGGTCCTCCGCCCGAGCTGCAGCGGGTGGTTTTCAGGCCGTTAGGAAAGTAACAATGGCATTCATCAGCGCATATTTGGCCCTGTGCTCTGCCGTGGGCACCGGCACTGCGACCGAGGTCTCCACGACCGGTTACAGCCGGCAACCGATTAGTTTCGCGGTGCCCAGGAACGGCGTGTGCACGAACGCCAGGCCTTGGAACTTTGGTTTCCCAAAGCCTGGTCCGCTGGCAGGGCGCGCGATCTACGATCAGCCGGCCGGCGGCAATCTCCTTTTGGTCATGCCGTTCTTCACTGCCAGGCCCACGCCAGGCGGCGGTCCTGTGGACGCTGGTGATGTGGGCGATATCGTTATCAATCTCACTGCGCTGCAGGGCTTCGCCGAGGGCGAGGCCTTTTCCGGCTCACTTGCGGCAGGCGCAGTCGTTGGCACTGTCTATGATCGCCAGGATATCGTGGGTCCGGTAGTTTCGGGCGGCGGGTATCAGCTCGTCACCAATAGCTCGCAGCTAAGCACTGGTGTTGCCTTAGCTGTCAATCGCGGCATCTTGGCTGCGCATGGCGTGTTTGTTTCATAGGATACGTGACGTGTGGATCAAGCTCGTCAACCCGCGTAACTCTAAAGAGTGGTCATATTGCGATCCGGCCTATGCCGCCGCTTTGCATCCCGGCTGGAAGCGGGTGCCTCCTGGGTGCGAACGGGCGCGCGCCGTGCTGCCCAAAGCCAAACAGCCTACTGCGTGCACTGCCGTAAAGACGAAGCCGCCGCCAAAACTGAACAGTTCGATTTTGGCCCACCCGCCCGCCAGGCGGGCGGCGCGTGAAGCCAGGCGGGCCGACCCGCTGCCGCGCACGGTAATGGAGGCCCTTCAAGCCGGTCACCCGCTCCCTCGGATCCGCGAATGGCAGCGCATGGGATTGTTGCCTCTGTGACCATCCTGGGCGCGATCATCAAACCCGACCGCGCACTGTGCTGGACGGATTCCGAGACTTACCAGAGCGGCGAGCCTACCGGCCATTCTCCAAAGCTGACCATCAACGCGCTGGCGCGAGTTGTTCTGCTCGGCACCGGGTTTTCCGCTCTATTGCGCCCGGGTGAGGAGGCCGTCCTGCGCGGCACATCGCTTGATGAGATTGCGATCGCTATGTGCTCTGCCCTTCGCAAGCGCGCAGGGCAGCTCGCTCATCGGCTCACCAGGATCGACCAGCATTGGCTTGCTAGCCAGATGGCGGTGGCCGTCGGGTTCTCCGAAGAATATGGGCGGATGCTCGGCTATGCCTTTTCCGGCACAAACTTCTTCGAACCAATTGTAACTGTCAGGATCATGCGGCCGGAGCCGGAAGGCGGGCCCGTAGAGCCGCAGGACATGCCCGAGCTCGTGGCCTATGCCCGCCATCAGATTGCGCGTGTGCGGGAAGAGTGCCCGGCAGCAAGCGGCGGGACCTTGCAGGTTGCCGAGCTACGGCCGACGCAGGTTACGTGCTGGGCAGTGCCGGATTTCGATGTTGGGGATGTGCATATGATTGGCGTGGAGGCCGGTCATGACCAGCAGTTACGAAAATCTGTGCCTGTTTAAGCTCGGATGGCCTTGCGACTTTGATCACCAGGAGCGAATTCCGCCCGTTAGACCGAGCAGCGGCATGGGGCAGCCTAGTGACGACAACTGCAGAAGCGCAAGCATTCAGCCTGAGCGTTTATCCAGCCCTTTGCGATTCGCGCTTTCGGCAAGGCGTGCTCGATAAGCTCGCGGGTAGGCCGCCGCAGGATGGGTCCCTGCTATACCAGCACGGTCAGTTATTCGCCGCCTTTTGCCACGCGATCAACGAGACAATCCCCGAGCTGCCTAGGCGCGGGCAGCATTCCCGCCAGCATCAGCATCTCATTGGACTGGTGGCCCGGGCGATAGAGCAGGGCGTGTTTGCGCGGGGTTGATTCCCCTGCACACCAGCCTCGTTCCGATATAAGATCGTTCATGATGAAAACAGCATCCTGGTTTACCAAGCTGCCCGCTGATCACATCATGGTCGGTATTTCACGCGGAGCGCCGCGCCGGATGCCGGCGGGCTATCGGACCTTTCGCCAGCTCGCGCCTGGGCCCTGGTTCAAGAGCTGCGCGACACCGGCGGAATACTGCCAGCGTTACTACGGCGAGATTTTGGCTCACCTCGATCCCCTCCAGGTCGCGGAGCAGATCGCCGCCAAGGCCGAGGGCCGGATTCCCGTGCTGGTCTGCTTCGAGGCGCCAAACAGCGGGAAGTGGTGTCACCGATCGCTTGCGGCGGAATGGCTTGCGCGGGCGCTTGGCCGGGTGGTTCCGGAGTTCGGATACGAGCATTTGCCCCAGGACCAGCACCCGCTTTTGCCGTCGTCGGTGCTGCTGGGTTGAGGCTGCCCGTCGGTAGGTTGACATACTCCAAGGTATGTCGATTGCCAATTTCGCGACGTAATGCGCTTCACCCCCGCCTGGTTCACAGGCGAGTGCCTAGAAACATTTCAGCCCCCTACCCCCTCGGAGCCGGCGCTTGAGCGATACGGTGATCCGGCTTGGCGAGGTCGCTACCCGCCTCCCCTTTTCACATTTTTGTAAATTATGTTTAATGCGGTGACGGATACGATCACCGCGGTTCACTCTGGCGAATGCTGGTTTAGGAGGAAGCTATGAAAGCACTAAGTAACCGGTCAGTATGCGCTGTGTTACTCGTGGGAATCGGGTTTATTGTTCCGAACCTAGGGTTTCCAACGAACGCCCAAGCTCAAACTGCAACGAGCTGCAGCGATGCAACGCTACAGGGCACTTATGTGTTCTCTGGTACCGGATACACCGGTACGGCAAGTACTCCCTTTGCACTTTCCGGTTTAGAAGTCTTCAATGGTCATGGAACCTCATCTGGCTTCGTGACAGCGGCTGTTGAGGGCCAATCGCCTTCGCGGACGACTTTTACAAGCACGTACACTGTTAAATCCAACTGCACTCTCACTGAAACGGTTACCGACAGCCAAGGCAATATTATGCATTTTGATGCATTCACCGGGCCTGCTGGCGACAAAATAACTGTCATCGAGACAGATCCGAACGTGGTTTTCTCTAATTTCGAAATCTTGGCATCAGGTAGGGAGCAGCGGTAATGCTTCTGGTTCGGGTACTGAGTTCCGCTCGCCTCACAAGCGCCGTTCTACGGAAGAAAGCAGCGGCGGCTTGACGCTGCGAAATTCTTGAATTGCTTGGCCGCAACCTTCAGCCCGTGGCCGAGGCGTTGATTGTGCAGAACTGCGCCTATGCCGAGGAATACGACCCGGCAGGCCCGCAGCCCGAGCACGGGCAGCCGGTGATTGAGCGGGTGGAGATACTGGCCCCGAAAGGAGCCTGAGCGACCGCCTACGGAGGCCGCTGGAGGGGCAAGTACGACCTCGAACCGGGAAGGCCCTTCAGCGGGCTTTAAAACGCGAAGCCGCCGCACATTAGGAGAGCGACGGCTTCCAACATCACTGCTGACGGTCAACGCCTCGTCAGGCTGTACCGTAAACACCGCAATCTTCTGGCGCATGCGCCTGAGTCACTGCACGACGAGATCTCCGCCGACTATAAGGGGTCACTGCATAAAAGTGCGCTCGGTGTACGCTAGACGCGAACGAAAGCGGATCGGCTGTCCGTTTTCCCGTCCGCAAATCAATTTGTCCGGCTTCCCGCCGCCAATGACCGTTGCCGGAAGAAAACCAGCCGACCGACAAACCCTGGATTTCCGGACAGATTTTCTTAGCGTACAATCAGGTCACTTTTTTGCAGCGACCCCTCATTGGACGTCGCGTGCAATCGCTGCGACCGAAGCGGGAGGCTCAATACTGCCCGCCTACTGGCGCAGCATGGTCCGGGGCTACCGATTCCCGAGCTGCGCCACCTGATCGCCGCGGACTGCCCCAGAATGCAGGCGGATCAGATGCGTGACCCGTGCGGCGCGCACTTTCCGCAGCTTCCGGGCCTGTATCGAGCCGGCGGGAATCAGTCCTGATCCGATTGCGGCGCTGGCTTCCGGTAGACGCCGTATTTCTTGCCCGGCTTCCGAGCGTGCACGATGCGCAAGGCCTGGGCCTCCGGCCTGGGTTCTGGCTTCCGGGGCTTCGGGCGGCGGGCAATAACCACCGCCGGCAATTTCGAGTTCATGGCCGGATGAGATCGCAGCTACCGGCCGCGGCCCGCAATCCTGTCTGTCGGCCAAAGAGGCCCGCCAAGGCGGGCCAGTTTGGAGAATGAGGATGAAACGCCTGCAGCCTGCTCACGTGCCCCCGAGTCCGGTAAAGGCCCTTTTGCGCTGCCTCCTAAGCG
>JAFAHH010000977.1 GCA_019237355.1 Acetobacteraceae bacterium
CCTCGAGCCCCCAGGCCCGAACCGCCGCCCGCGTTGCTTCGCCGTGGCGGGCGTGCCGGGCAAACACGTTGGGCAGGCCCTCCTCCAGCAGCATGGCGATCGCCTCCTTGAGGCCGTAGAGCAGGTTGGTTGCCGGGGTGTAGGGCCAATAGCCGGTTTCATTGGCTTTGATGATTTCGAGCCAGTCAAAGAAGGAGCGGCGGCTCTTGTTGGACCGGGAAGCTGCGAGCGCCTTTTCGGAGACCGCGTTGAAGCCGAGACCTGGCGGCAGCATCAAACCTTTTTGCGAGCAGCCAATTGTAACATCTACGCCCCATTCATCATGCCGGAAGTCAAGCGAGCCGAGGGAGGAGATCGTATCGACCAGGAACAGCGCCGGATGGCCCGCGCGATCGATGGCCTGGCGGATTTCCGGAATGCGGCTGGTGACGCCGGTTGAAGTTTCGTTATGGACGATCATCACGGCCTTGATCGCGTGCTGCTTATCCTCGGCGAGCTTGGCCTCGATCTCGGCGGGGTTCGCGCCGTGGCGCCAGTCGCCGGGCAGGAAATCCACCTCGAGGCCGAAGCGGGCGGCCATATTGCGCCAGAGGGTAGCGAAATGGCCGGTTTCGGCCATCAGCACCTTGTCGCCCGGGGATAGAGTATTCTCGATCGAAGCCTCCCAGGCGCCCGTGCCTGAAGAGGGATAGATCACCACCGGGCCTTTGGTTTGGAAAACCGCCTGGCAGCCCTCCAGCACGGCCCGGCCAAGCCGGCCAAATTCGGGGCCGCGATGGTCGATTGTGGGCATGGAAATTGCCCGCAATACCCGGTCCGGCACCGAGGTGGGGCCTGGGATTTGTAAGAAGTGCCGTCCGGTGCGAACAGCCATTTTTGCGCATCCTTCTCGCGTTTTGGCCTATTTCATGCCCAACTGAGGCCTAACGCAATTGGACCCCGGGAAGGTTTAGCCTATGCCATTGGATGCTCCAGCAACGCGCCGCCGAAGCGAAGTGCCCCTCGGAGATGCGACGTTGGCGGCCCGGCTGCGGCGGGAGATCCGGGGCGAGGTGCGCTTTGGCCGGGGGGATCGCGGCAGGTATGCGACTGACGCCTCGATCTATCAGGTCGAGCCGATTGGCGTGATCGTACCCGAAACGACTGAGGACGTGGCCGCGGCGCTCGCGATTGCGCGGGAACGGGGCGTGCCGGTTCTGGCCCGCGGCGGCGGCACGAGCCAATGCGGCCAGACCGTGAACCGCGCCCTGGTGATCGATTGTTCCAAGAACCTGCGCCGGATCCTGCATCTCGATCCGCGCGCGCGAACAGCACTCGTGGAGCCTGGCATCGTTCTCAACCATCTAAACCAGGCTTTGAGGCCGCACGGGCTATTCTTCCCGGTCGATCCTTCCACCCAAGCCCGCTGCACGATTGGCGGGATGGCGGGAAATAATTCCTGCGGCGCCAAATCCATCCGCTACGGGCTCATGGCCGATAACGTCACCGCGATTGACGCCATCCTAGCCGACGGTACCCGGCATCGTTTCGGCGAGGTTCCCGATAACATTGGCCCGGAGGTCCCAGGCCGCATCGCCGATCTGATCCAGCGCTTACGAGCGCTGGGTTCCGCGGAAGCCGGGGAGATTGCGGCGCGGTTCCCAAAGCAGCTCCGCCGGGTGGGAGGTTATAATATCGACGCCCTCACGCCAGCCGCGCGCGCCTCAGGCCGCGATAATCTGGCGCGGCTGCTGGTGGGGTCGGAAGGAACCTTGGCCTTCTCGGCGGCCATCGAGCTGAAGCTTTTTCCGATCAAGCCGCGAAAGGTGGTGGGGATTTGCCAGTTCCCCACCTTCCGCGCCGCCATGGAGGCGGCGCGGCATTTGGTGACACTCGACCCTGAAGCGGTCGAGCTGGTCGACCGCACCATGATCGATCTCGGCCGGGGCATCGCAATCTACAGGCCGATTATCGACCGCATGCTGATCGACGAGCCGGATAGCCTGTTGCTGGTCGAATTCCACGGCGACGCGGATGGACCTCTGCTCGCGAAACTCAATGAACTCGAGCAGATGATGGCCGATCTTGGCTACCCGGGTGCGGTCGTGCGGGCGACCGAGCCTTCATTTCAAAACGAAATCGCCGAGGTTCGCGAGGCCGGACTCAATATCATGATGTCGATGAAGGGCGACGCCAAGCCGGTTTCCTTC
>JAFAHH010001013.1 GCA_019237355.1 Acetobacteraceae bacterium
CGCTGACGGCGCTCAACGAGCGCGGGTTTCAGACAGTCGGGCTCGACAGCGAGGGCAGCGAAAATCTGGCCGACATCGCGCTGCACGCGCCGCTCGCACTGGTGCTGGGCGCCGAGGGCAAGGGCTTGCGGCAATTGACCCGGGAGACCTGCAGCGCGGTGGCCCGGCTCGACATGCCTGGCGAGATCAAGAGCCTCAACGTCTCCAACGCCGCAGTGCTTGCCCTCTATATCGGCGCGAGCCGGCTTGGCCTGATGACATGAAAAACGCCTGCCCGAAATGTTTTCGGACAGGCGTCGAAGCTCAAGACACCAAATCCAAAGCTCAGTAATAGCGGCGCAGCACGCGGCGGCCTTCATAATACGGGCCGAAGTGATAGCTGTAGCGATGGTGCCAGTGATGATAACGGTGCCAGCGATACGGATAGACCGCCGGGCCTTCGACGCCGGCGCCCTCATAGTAGCCGTAGTGAGAGGGATGTGCGACGGGCACCGCGTCTTCCTCATAGGCCGGATAAGGCGCGAACGCGCCGGGGCCGGTATAGGTCGGACCCTGGTTCACGTAATAATATTGAGTGGTCGGTGCCGCGAGATGCTCAAAGCCCCAACCGGCATAGCCGCAGGTGCCGCAGCCCGAATAGCTATAGGCATAGACCGGCGCATAGGTGTAAGCCGGCACGTAGGTCTGGGCGCACGGCCAATAGCCGGCACAGCAGCCGCCCCACCCGCATGCCATGGCCGGCGCGGCGCCCGCAGTCATCAAGCCGATGGCCGCCACCATTCCTGTCAAAGTCTGACGCATTACTACTCTCCTGTTGGCCCTGTTATCGTTGGCTCTTAAAAAAACTAGTTCGGAAATCGCTTGGGTAGCGGCTGCCGCTTGCCGCGAGGATCGAAATCATTGCCCATCGGGGGCGCCACGATCACGGGCGGCGGATAGAGCGGCACGTCCGAAGGCGATGTCGCCGGCAGTGGCGCCGAATGCGCCGACCATGATTCATGATAGGACTCGGCCGGCTTTGGCAGCGGCCGGTTCGGCGGCGGCTCGATCTCGAGACGACCATAGCCGGGGCGCTGGCCGAGGCTTGGATAATAGTGACCGACATTGGGGACCACATCGACATAGTGGCCGCCATAGACCGTCGGCTGGTTGTTGACGCCCTTGCCGAGCCCGAACTCACCCTCGACCACGCCATAGGACGCATCCACCCCGTTGATGATCACGGGGACGCCGGGACGGCTGGGAATGACGACATTGAACCCGTCCGAGGCGAAAGCCGCGGGGCTCAGTATGATCAGAATGGCCAAAGCCGCAGGAAAACGCATGATTGAATCCGGTGCTCGCCAGGCAATCTAGCCGATGGCCGCGTCACAAGTGTTAAGGAGCCGCACTAACTTTCCGGTAAGCCTAACGCGTCAGGCATTTACCGCGGTTAATTGCCCGCAATTCCAGCACCAAAGCGTTAATTTACGCCCCGTCATCCGGACGATCCCTCCGCAAGCCGTTGGCAAGGTGAGCGGGCCGACCCGCCCCTTGAGGATGCGATTGGCAAAAAAGAGCGAGCGCGCCGAGATCGCCCTGCGCATCACGCCTGTGTGAGGCGCGACATGAGGTCGGAACAAACTCTCAGGTCGTGCTTAGCCTCTGGTTACAACCACAACGGAGGCTTTCCATGAGACCCCTCACCCTGTTTGGCGTGGCAGCATTGCTCGCCTCAAGCCTCACCGTGCCCGGACAGGCACAGGAGGTGATCCGCGATCCCGGCCGTTGCGCGCAGTTCTATCCAGACGCCAATTGCCAGAATTACGGGCCCGGCAATCCCTACAGGAACGGCTATTATCGCCGTCATCATACCGCCTATCGGGCGAGCCAGGCTGCGGAGCAGCAGGCCTGGAACAACGGATACGATCCATACCGGCAGCGTTCGGGCTTCTGGCCGGCAGACGTTGCCGCCGGCGCGATAGGCACGGCAGGCGCGGTCGCGGCCGGCGCGGTTGGCACCGCAGGCGCGATTGCGACTGCCCCGTTCCGGGGGCCCAATTCCTACGCCTACTACAACAACGGCTATAACAGCGGCTGGAATAATGCCGGCTGGAGCGGCCAGAGCTACGCCGAGCGCAACGGCTTTGTCTGCACCCCCGGCACCTATTTCAAGGGTGAGGACGGCCGCCGGCATCCCTGCCAGTAACGAAAACCAAAGCGCACGTGAACGCCGAGGCGGCCTTTGGGGCCGCCTCTTTTTCGTCTGCGCGTCCTCACCTGCAGCCGTGCAGATATTTTGTCCGCGCGTCGCGCTCGAGCCCGGCATCGGCATAGGACACGCCAAGGCACCATTGGTAGTGAACGGAGAAATCCGTCGACCAGCGCGACCCCTGCATGCCGGCAGCACAGCGCGGCTCGGCCAGCGCTCCATGCACCTGGTTGATCGCGGCGTGCGAATACTGCCGGCAGAATGCGGGATCGGCGGCTCGCGCTTGGCTCAGCCCTGCGCATACGGCAGCGGAAACGGCCAGCACGAGGCCGAACAATGGTCCCTTTGTCACGCTTTTCTTCCCCCGGCCCAGCGATTGCAAGGGTGCTTCTACGTCGCCGGTGCGCCAGAAATACGGCCCGGCCGCCCCTCACCCTGTAGCCCTGGCGGCCCAACTCTGCTATCTGACGCCGCGTCAGCTCGCCCCCAAAGGGCATCCTCGACAGAAAGCGCGGCTTTCGCCTTTTGCCGGCTTAGCTCAGCGGTAGAGCAGCGGTTTTGTAAACCGAAGGTCGGGGGTTCAATCCCCTCAGCCGGCACCATAAAAATTCCACGGATTTTTTTTAAGAAGCGGCGCGACGTTGCGTCAGCTCCATTGCTTCATTCCACCGGTCCACGCTTGCTCCAAAGCACTTCACGAC
>JAFAHH010001027.1 GCA_019237355.1 Acetobacteraceae bacterium
GCTGATTTCAGGAATGCTTATTATCCCGCTGGAAACGCCGTGCGGCACGGGGAGTCGCTGTCGTCACTGATCGCTTCCGGCGTTATGGGCTTCGTAAACCTGCCGATCGTCGCCTACCTGTTTGTTCCCTTGACGGTTCTGCCGTGGCGGGTTGCCGCCTTGGGGCCGTTTCTCTTCGCTGGGCTTGCTGCGACCGTATCCGCCTACATTGTGCTGACGCGTCTAGCAGGACTGAGCCAATGCGGCAGACTTTGGCTCGCGCTGCTGTTTCTCTTCAACGGACCGCTGATCTATAGCCTGAAGGAAGGCAATACGAGCCAGTTCGTCCTACTCGCGTTTGCTGGTGCGCTCTATCTGCTGCGCTCCGGGCGATCCGCATGGGCAGGCTTCGTGCTGGCGGCAGCCGCCCTCCTGAAGCTGCCGCTCCTGCTGTTTGGCGGATTTTTCGTTCTGCGCCGCGATTGGGCCGGCACCGCAGCCTTTTCCGGCACGCTCGGCGCCGCTGCTGTGCTTTCGGTCGTGGTATTCGGTCCCACAATACACGCGGAATGGCTGGATACCGCGATCCTTCAGTTACAGCATTCGGGCCTGGCATCTTTCAACGCTCAGTCGATCTCGGCGTGGCTGCTTCGGCTACGGCATCCGGCGCCCCCGCTGTTTGACTGGACCCTCCTGCCGCTCACCCCAGCCGAAGAGATCGAGGCGAAGGCAGCGCAGTTCGCGCTCCTTGCCCTGGCCGGCTTTGGGCTCTGGAGGAGTGCGCGCGTAGCTCGGGACAACAGCGGCCACCTGGCGGTCGAGATGCTAGACCTGCAATTCTTGCTTGTGCTCGTGGTCGCCCTGGTTGTGACGCCGCTCGCTTGGTCCCATTATTTTTGCTGGACCCTGATACCTGCGGCATTCCTTCTAGGGGGGCGGATCCGGCCAGCGTCAGCGGCGTGTCTCGGTTGGGTCGCGGTCGCGCTGACGACGCCGCTCGTCATCTACCCAGGGCCCGAGACACTCGCCCCAATGCCGGGGATCTACACGAAACTCGCGGCGTCCAACTACTTCCTGGGCGGCGTCGCTTGGCTTGTGTCCCTGATCATGGCCGCACATGCGCCGTCGAGGGCGTCATCACCGGCCAACCGTTGATCGGAACTCAATCGTTACAGGTTTATAGGCTGCGCTTCATGCAAAGTTTGACTGCTCGCGCTCGCACGCAAGCTGACGTCCGCCGCACTTTGTTCTGGCTGCTGGCCGCCATGCTGGTCATCCCTCCCGCGGTCAGCATAGGCTCGTATGTCGCCGCGGTCGCGCTCAGCGGGCCGATTTCGAATAATCCGATCCGAGTCATGGTGCGCGTCATCGTCGGCCCGCATGCGTCGGACTCCTGGGGTCCGATGATCCAGGCCCTGACGTTCGCTCAGCATCACGGGGCTGGTCTTTACGACGAGGTGTTTTTCCGCCTGCATCAAAAGTTCCAGTACCCGCCAACAAGCCTACTCGGGCTCGAGGCGCTGCAGCACTTCGTTCCGGTTACGTCATCGGCCCTCAACCGGCTCAACGCAGTGATCTTTGCGGTTAACGCCCTTGGCTGTGCTCTGCTGCTGAGTCAGGTGGTCGGCCGCGATTCAACTCGCTCGCAAGGGTCTAGCGCGAGACTTCCGGTGCTCGCCCTTAGTTTCGTCCTCGCCTACACGTTCTGGCCGACTTTGTACGGCCTCTATCTCGGTCAGATCCAGATATGGATCGACGCATTATTCACCTCCGCCGTGCTCCTCTGGATCAAAGGGCACCGGCTCGGAAGCGGTATCCTGACTGGGATCGCCTGCACCATCAAGCCGCAACTAGGACTCCTGCTCTTGTGGGCCTTGCTTTGGGGTGAGAGAGATTTCCTGCTGGGGCTGGCCGGAAGTCTCGCGGGGATCGGGTTGGTCTCGATCCTGCGCTATGGGCTCGCCAATCACCTGAACTATCTGGATGTGCTCTCCTACATCTCGCATCATGGCGAGTCGTTTCATGCAAACCAATCGGTCAACGGCTTGATGAACCGGCTGCTGTTCCTCGGTAACAACCTGGACTGGGACCCCGCGCTGTTCGCGCCGTACAATCCCGTAGTCTACGGGACCACACTTGCAAGCGCGCTCGTGTTCACGGGGTTTCCGTTCGGGATTGCAATCCGTGCCCGCAAGTCGAGGGCCGGGGTGATGGATCTTTGCATCGCGACCCTCTGCTTCACCCTTGCCTCGCCGATTGCGTGGGAACACCATTATGGGGTCACGCTGCCGATGTATGTCATCGCGTTCGGGCTGGCCGTCTCCCGCACCTTTACGGTCCGGCGGACGACGTTGCTGGCCGCGTTATCGATCTCCTTCGTACTGGTTGGCGCCAATCTTCAAGTACTCGACATTTTCAGCCCCGGCGCGTTGAACGTGCTCCAGACGCCGATGCTGTTGGGCGCCCTGCCGCTGTTATTTGTCCTGCTGACAATGGCGAGTTCCCTGCGGCCGCCGCGGACGTCCGGGCATGACAGGGCCTGCCCGGAGAGTGCCACACTGGAAGGACATGCGCATGCCCTGAGCCGGCTCGGTACTTCCTGAGGCGGACCCTCGCTTAAGCCGAAATCCCGAACGGCCGGTTGGCACCCGCGGTGCTGCTGCGCAGACCCGGGGCAGGTCCAGCGGGTTCGTTAGCGGACCATTGCCAATCTCGGCACCCTGCCGCCGGCTGTAATCGATGGCCTGTAGGTGCTACTCGCCGGCGGCCGCTCCGCACGGGCATTGGCACACCACCACCTTCCTGAGAGGGCTGCCACGACGGGTTGGTCGCACCTGTGGTGTTCGATGGGGCGATCAACGGGAGCGCATCCTTGCCTACGTCGAGCTTGGGTTCGCGGTCACGGCGCATACGAAGCTCGAATCGACTCTGACAAGTC
>JAFAHH010000615.1 GCA_019237355.1 Acetobacteraceae bacterium
GTTCGCTGGGCAGTTTACAAAAACGTTAGGGGAACCAATGCGGGCAATCGTAGTCGATAAGGCGGAAGGCGGGCAGAAGGCCGAACTGCGCGACTTCAACGAGGCCGAGCTGATGGACGGGGACGTGACCGTGCGTGTGACGCACTCCACCATCAACTACAAGGACGGGCTCGCAATCACCGGCAAATCCCCTATCGTGCGCCGTTGG
This sequence comes from Acetobacteraceae bacterium, assembly GCA_019237355.1. GTDB lineage: Bacteria > Pseudomonadota > Alphaproteobacteria > Acetobacterales > Acetobacteraceae > JAFAHH01. The sequence continues at coordinate 209 of JAFAHH010000615.1, forward strand.
CCGATGATCCCGGGCATCGATTTCGCCGGCGTGGTCGATCAGAGCACCCACCCCGAGTGGAAAGCCGGCGATAAGGTGATCCTGAATGGCTGGGGTCTGGGGGAGACCCATCTCGGCGGCTACGCCGAACGAGCCCGGGTCAAGGGCGATTGGCTGGTACCCTTGCCGGAGGGTATGACACCCGATCAGGCGATGGCCATCGGTACTGCCGGCTACACCGCCATGCTGGCAATCCTTGCCCTGGAACAGTTCGGCAAAAGCCCGTCCGAGGGCCCAGTGCTGGTCACGGGCGCCGCTGGAGGCGTTGGGTCGGTCGCAATCGCCGTGCTCGCGCATCTCGGCTGGGTGGTGATCGCCAGCACCGGGCGCCCGTCGGAAGCGGATTACCTGAAGGGCCTTGGAGCTGCGGAAATCATCGACCGCAATGAATTGTCCAAGCCGGGCCGCCCCTTGGGCAAGGAGCGCTGGGTTGCGGCGGTGGACAGCGTGGGGTCTCACACGCTCGCAAATGTGCTTGCTCAGGCCAAATATGCCGGCGCTGTCGCCGCCTGCGGTCTCGCCCAAGGGATGGACCTGCCCACGACCGTCGCGCCCTTCATCCTTCGCGGCGTGAGCTTGCTCGGCATTGATAGCGTGATGTGCCCACAACCTCGGCGCCGCGAAGCCTGGCGGCGTCTCGCGAAAAACTTGGATCGCGGCAAGCTGGCCAAAATAACCAGCCACGTAAAACTGGACGAGGTAATCGGAATTGCTCCGCGCATCCTCGAGGGGCAAGTGCGGGGGCGCATCGTCGTCGACGTTGCGTAGCGGTTACGGCTGCAAAGGCCACCCGGCACGCATGTCGTTCAGACTTCGGGTCCTAACGCATTTGCAGAACCGGCTTGGTGGCGGCGAGCTCCCATTGCGGATCGCTTTCTGGGATGGCCAGGTCTTCGATTTTGCGCCCTCGCCTCAGGTGACGATCGGCATCCGGTCGCCGCGGGTACTCCGCTTTTTCCTTACAGGCGATATCGGCAAGCTCACCGAGGCCTATGTTGGGGGCGATATCGCCGTCGATGGGCGGCTGCAGGATGTGCTGCGGATCGGTACGGCCATCGCCGAACGGATCGTTCAATTCCCGCTCCTACAACGGTTCGGCCAAGTGCTTGCATGGCGTCCGCGCCGCTACAGCAAGCGGCGCGACGCCGCGGCGGTCAGCCATCACTACGACGTTTCAAACCAGTTTTATGCGCTTTGGCTGGACCGGAACATGATCTATTCCTGCGCCTATTACGAGACCGGCGCGGAAGATATCGATACCGCACAGGAGCAAAAGCTAGATCATATCTGCCGCAAGCTTCGCCTCAGCCCCGGTGATAGCGCAAGCTTCGCCTCAGCCCCGTGATAGATTGCTGGATATCGGATGCGGCTGGGGCGGGTTGGTGGAATGGGCTGCCACCCGCTATGGCGCTGCTTGCCTCGGTATCACGCTCAGCCGGCAGCAATATGAATATGCCCGGGAGCGGATGGCGGAGGCCGGGTTGTCGGACCGGGTTGAGGTGCGGCTCCAGGATTACGCGATGTCGCGGGCGAGGCTTGCTTCGACAAGATCGTCTCGGTCGGTATGTATGAGCATGTCGGGATCGCCAATTATCCGGTTTATTTCGGCGCAATCGCCCGCCTACTAAAACCCGGCGGTACGGTGCTTAATCACGGCATTACCGCACGCAACCCCCAGGGGCGGGTCGAAGGCCCGCCCGGGGGCGGCGAGTTCATCGAGCGCTTCGTCTTCCCCGGTGGGGAGTTGCCGCATATTTCGCGGGCGCTCTAGGAAATTGCCGGCGTAGGGCTCGAGATCGCCGACGTCGAGGACCTGCGCCCGCATTATCCCCCCACCTTGCTGCATTGGGTGCGTCGGCTGGAGGCACAGAAAGACCGGGCCATCGCCTTGGTGGGGGATGCGTGCTACCGCGTATGGCGCATGTATATGCCCTGGATGGCGATGGCCTTCGATCAGGGACGGCTCTCAGTGGATCAGGTTCTGGCTTACAAGCCGGGGCCGGGCGGCATGGCGGCCCGCCCTTGGACGCGGGCCTATCAATATCTGCCGGAAACGATGGTCTACGAAGCGGTGCGATTGGATTGGAGAACCACCTGAACCGTTTCCGGTTCGGCTGTTCCGCCGGGTGCAATCGGCTCAGCGTAGTATTGCTGGAGCACCAAGTTGAAGGTCGAGAGTACTGGCACCGCCAGTAGCAATCCGATCGCGCCGAAGAGGATGCCCCCGCAAACAAACCCCAGAATAATCACGACGGGGTGAATGCGGACGGCCTTACCGAGCACGAGCGGACCCACGATGTTGTCGATGGACAGCCTCAGCGCGATCGCAAATCCAATCAGCAGCCCGGCCGTGAGCACGCTTCGCTCCTGCAGCGCAGTCAAAGCGACTAAGGCTCCGGAGGCCATTGGGCCAATTGCCGGGATCAGCTCGAGCAGGCCCACGACGATCGCGAGCAGAACCGCGTACGGCAAGTGGAAAACGGGGCCGAATCCGATCCAGGCGGCGCTTGCCGTATAGAGTACAACCAGGCAAATACCGATGATATAGCGGCGAAGCAACGGAACAACTTTGGGCAGCACACTTCGCACCGAGCCGCGGCGCTCTGGCGGCAGTAAGCAGATTGTGCCCTCAACGATACGCGGCCCCGACATCATCAAATATGGGATCAGCACGAACGTTAGTACAATGATGAACAGGCCGAGCCCGGCCATGCCCGCAATCCCGGCGACTTGGCCGGGGCCGGCAAACTGGCGCGCGGTCTCGAAAATCTGGTTGGTTACCATATCAGCCGTGATATGCATGCCGAAGAGGTCCAGCCCATTTGGGCCGATCATTTCGTTGAAAACTCGATGTATCACTTGCGGCAACCTTGAGACGGCGTCCGAGATATCCCTGAGGGCCAGGGTGCCGACCCAGTAGAACACGCCCAAAATGGCCGCATAGATTAGAATGCAAAACGGAACAACAACGACCCATCGATGACCGGTGCGCCGCTCGCCCCATCTTACGACCGGCTCAGTTACAAATCCAATCGCGCCGGCGAGGATAAACGGCACCAGCCCGTAGCGCACGATGTAGAGCAGCAGCAGAAGGACGATGATCGCGAAAGTGATCGCCCACCCGCTGGCAAGGGAACGCTGCGGCTTCACCTGGTCTTGGCTTGCCGGGGATGAGGCCTCGAGATCGGATTGCGGTCGGGCACCGCTGCTGCTTGCTTCTGGCTCGATGTCCTTCGAACCAGTCTGGTCGGCGCCGGTCCTATCAGCGGTCTGTTCCATCACAGCTTATCGGTTGAAGGCGGGTCCGGTCGCACCGCATACTCAAGCTGGTAATGGCGCCCTTTCCAAGTCACCTGCCGCCTCCGGCGTAAAATCACGCTGCGAAAGGAAAGAATTGCAGCCGTGGTGGCTCCAAGCGGAAACAGCAACACATAGAAGAGCGAAACCTTGAAATGGCGGAAAGTGCCAGCCTGCATGCCGAGAGCGATGCCCGAGCCGGTGGCGGCAAGCCCAAGCCCGGCCAATGATGCTGGGGAGGGCTGGGAGGCGGCGGCAACAGCCAGAACAATGGGTATCGTCAAAACTGCCCAGCTCACCAACAAAGCGCAGGCGGCGGTAAGGACTGTGCTGCTTCCATCTCCCATGATGTCCACGGCATTTTTAGAAAATCCCTGCCAAAGCGAACGCAGACCGGCATACATCCGGGTCGAAGCGAGGCGCTCACCTGCAATTACCCCAAATCGGTAGCCAAGTTGCTTCGTCCGCCCAGCAAGCGCTTTGTCTTCGCAGATCGCCCCGCACACGGCCGCATGGCCGCCCACCGCGTAATAGACATTGCGCCGGATCAGCAGGAATTGGCCATTCGCGTTCGCCTCTGGATGGGCTGGATTGCTGGCCTGAGCCCAATCCTTCGCGCAAGCGATGAAGAGCATCCCAACCGGGATGATCAGCCGCTCCCAGAAACTGCCGAGTTCTTGAAACGGATAGAGCGAGACCATATCGAGCCCTTTTGCTTCCGCGGTTTGCACCGCAGTCGCGATAAGGGTTGGGGTGGCCCGCACATCCGCATCGATGAAGCAGAGCCACTCGCTATCGCTCGCGATGGCGCCCTGCCAGCAAGCGTGCGGCTTACCCAGCCATCCTTTCGGAAGCGGACCGGATGAAATGAGCGCGACACGAGGCTCCCGGTTGCACCAATCCCGCACAGCGGCAGCCGTTCCGTCGTCTGACACATCATCAACGACGATCATCGAATAACCGCTTCGTACCTCGCGCTGAGCGCACAACGCGGCGAGACATGCGTCGATATTGTTAATTTCATTCCGCGCAGGAACAACCACCGCGACTGACGGCGATGCGCCCGGGGTAGGGCTGTTGTTAGAACCGCGATCCAGGCTTTCCGACGATCGGGACCCCAATCCCGGGCCCCCATTTTGCCGCGCAAAATGGGACCCGGTACTCGCGAATTGGGAACCCGAGTCCGCCCCAAGCCACGGCGCTTTAATAGGCTCGGCGTTTCGATAAGCCCGGAACTGCCGCAAGGCGCGTGCCAGCAGCACGAGCACGAGCGCGAACCAGGCTAAGCCCGCCGACAGAATCACCCCGGCGCATCCACATTCGTTCCCGGCCCGTATTGCGCGAGCACGCGCTCGCGCGAGATCCAAATCTCGTAGCGTTCGCGCTGGAATACTTGCCGGCTTGTTGCTGCTGGGTTGAATGCCCGCGCAAGCCCCCACATCAGCATACTGTGTCCGAGGTCGTACTGCCCTGGCATTGGTGAGGCCGATCGCGCAGGGGCAAAGCCGAATTTTTCCGCCAAACGCTCCGCCTGCTGGGAGGCAAGCCGGTTCGGCAAGGCCAGGCACGCATAGATCGCCCGCACATCCTTAAGCGCTGGGTTAAGGTCCAGGTGCTTGGCAAGCTCATTCAGCGAATCCCGAATAAGCTGGCGCGCGGCGTTAGCCCAGCGTAAATCGGGGCCCGTCTGGGGGAACTTAGGAATGCGCTCGTTCCAAAGATGCAAAACACAGATCGGTTCGCCCCGCTCGATCCGCGCGTCATCGGCAAGCACGACCGGGCGGCGGGCGGCGATTACGGAAAATCGCAAAGCGCATCTCGGGTCGTCACTAAACTCCGAAACGCCGTGCACCCAGCGCAGCATGGCGTCGATGCGGCCCATGAGGGCCACCCAGCACCGGTCCCGCCAAGCCGGATTGCCAGGGATAGAAGGGATCGGCGCCCTTGGACGCGCGGTTTGGAAAGCATTCCGGGGCGCTTGCGGATCAAGCCTATCGGCGATCAAGCTTGCTTTTTCCTCTAGCGCCTTCTCACGACAGGGTTCGGTTAGCAGCGATGGGTCCAAGGATTCTGCTCCAGTCTTGAGTGGCTTCCACTCACGGCTACGCGCCAAGCGCTCTCTGCGAGCCGGTTCACCTGCTCGTGCATGCTTCGCATGTTCATTCGAACGGGCTCGGGTCTAGAGCGGTTTTCCGCTCATGTGGAACCGCTCTAGCTTGGTCTCGCGAGGGGACTGCGGCTTCCTTCGCGCTGGCACGCGATCGGGTCCGGCTCACAAGATATGGATTCCCCCGGATGGTGATCTGTTCTCGTGCATGCCCGCCCCTGGCCTGAAAGCGTGGAACACGTTCCTGACCAAGAATCCTTGACAGCAGACCTGTTGGTCGTGGTCGTTGCTCGCATGGCGGATTAGGCTCTGGCCTTCACGAGGGCTGGTGCCGCGGCTCCGTGCGCCGCAGTTCACAGATTGCCGCGTGAATGGATTGCCAGCGGTCAAACTCGGCCGTGTCGCCCTTCGTTTGCATCTCGGCGGCACGCTCGAGCGCAACTGCCTGGGCCCGCAACCCGTGACGCTCGATCATCATGCGTGCGACTTCGCGAGGATCGCTTTGTTGCATGGTTACTCCCTCCGGCGCAGAGCAGGTCGCCGCTGACCATCTTCGCTCAGCCACGTGCTCGGAATCCCATCGGGGAAGTGCCATGGGCAACCCGAACATGCTCGCAACTAAAGGCCAAACCAGTTTTCGGCCACATAGTAAGCCGCAAACTGGTCTAGCGGCAGGTCGAACGCATTGCGCGCAACCGCGGTTCCTTCATCGTACTGCAGGCGCTGCTCCGAATCCGAGGAACCCGGCCGCCGTATTGGGCGTGCCGCCATCCCCAGCAAACAGCCGCGGCGATTGCGGGGCGGCAGATTCAGCCGTGCGGGCGCGCACCTGCTTGGCGGCCACCTTTCGCCCCTCAGGGCGTGCCGGCCTCAATTGCTTGCTGGCTACGCGTTCTGGAACTGGCGCCGGAGGCTGCCCGCCCGGCTTTGCCGCTGAACTCCGGAAAGAGAGCAGCAAGAAGGAGATATCGTTACGTCCGAGATCAATGGAGAGCTCGACGGGCGTCAGTCCGAGCACATTTTGAGCATTGAGATCGGCGCCGCGATCAATCGCATCGCGTACTGCGGCGATGTCGCCGCGATTGACGCCATCGAACAGCGCCTCATTCGGGGACATTTCACCGGGCGGACGGTCTGGCGGAGCGACTCGCGCCTTATCCGTTTGGGCGCCAGGCAGGGCTGCGGGTGGCGGTGGTTTCGGCTTCTCAGCGCCGGCGTCGCCCTGTCCGAGGCCCGAGCCGGCCATGATCTGCGCCTGCGCGAGGGCGGGCGAGAGGAGGGTGATTGAGAACAAAAGCGCCCGAACCGAGCGCGAAGGCGAGGGAGCGGTGGTGATCATAAGCGGAGCAATACCTCACGACGGATTGAGCCACCAGAAGCCGGCGTTCAAATACGCCGCATAACAGGTCCACCCGAAATAAGGTGTGAACATCCACGCCGCTACCGGGCGCACTTCGGCAAAATCGCGCAGCGTAAGGGCCGCAACCGCCAGCAACAGTAGAATATCGATCAGCGCCAGCGAAGGACTATGCAAGCCAAAAAAGGCTGGCGTCCAAAGTGCGTTGAACAGCAATTGCCAGCCCCATAGGCGGACCGGCCGCGCCGCCCCAGTGCGGCGCCAGACGAGCCAACCAGCAACGCCGATCAGCAGGTAAAGCACCGCCCAGACTGGGGCGAAGATCCAAGCTGGAGGTGTGCCGGGGGGCGCCGCCAGGGTGGCGTACCAGGTCTTTACGCTCGTGCGGGCGATGGCCCCGCCCGCGAGCGCGACCAGAAGACATAGGCCAACGAATCCGACCAGCGCCAAGGCGGGGGAGAAGGGAGCAGAGGATCCGGGGTAGTAGCCCCGCTCATTCGGATCGACGTTCTGGAAGACACGACCCTTTCATTGCTCGGGGTTGCGCCAGACCGACTCTAAATACTGCTTATGAACTGCGGGTGAAAGTGGGTTTATGTCCCCTCCCGCCGCCAAGCCAGAATTGCCAAGCCAAGAAGCGCCGGTAAAGCCAGCCAGGCTGGTAGGAGCGCCAGGGTCGCAATTCCAGTGGTCAAGTGATCATAACGTCGCTGCAAGCCAATCCAGTTCGCGCCAGAATTATGTGTCGTGGCTTCAACCCTTCGCAGTTCCGGAACTGCTCCGCCCTGTGTGCCATTATCGAGCCAATGAACACTGCCGCCCGATTCGCGCGCGAGCGTGCCCAACACAGAGGCGGTTGCCCGGAGATCGGCAAACTCGAGAGGATTGGTGGCTTCGGCCGCCGCATACGCGGTGCGGGCGCCATCGCTCACTTGCCAAAGCCCAGGAGCTGGGGCAGGCACCGCGGCACTGGCATTGCCGGCTTCGGAACGTGCAAGCGGCACGTTCTGGACCCGGCCATCGGGATCGGTAATCTTGACAGTGCCGGGCGGGCCCTCCTTCGTAGAGCGCCGTTCGATTAGCAATTTCCCGTGCTCGACCCGGGCAGTGAGCGCGTCTTCTTCGAGTTCCGGCTGCTGCATGGCCCAATGCGCGACCCGGCGGAGCAACTCGGCTTGCGGACCACCGCCTTGGTGGCCGCGCGACCAAAGCCAGATTTGGTCCGAAAGCAACAGGGCGACTCGCCCCTGGCCTATCCGGTCCAGGACGAGCAGCGGATCGCCCTCCGGACTGCTCAGCAGAGTTTGCCCATGCACGTCGACCGGTTCGATCCGGCGGTACCAGGAGCCCCAACCCGGCTCCACCTCCTTCGATCCCGGCCCGTTGGCACCGGCCAGACCCGTCGTAACCGGGTGGCGCATCCCCAAATCTGAGACACGCGGCCGGAACGGGCCGTCGATGACGGCGTGCAGCGGCGCTGGGTGCGCTGGTAGGATGCCGCCCAGTGGCGTCGCCGCAATACTCGAGCCGCCCGCGAACTCTGGGCCGACGCTGAGCAGCAAAGCCCCGCCGTCCTCAACGTATTCGGCGATGTTGCGCAGATACGGCACCGGAAGCAGGCCGCGGTTTTGGAACCGGTCAAGGATGATCAGGTCGAACTGCTTTATTTTCTCCTGAAATAACTCGCGGACAGGGAAGGCGATCAGGGCAAGCTCGTTGAGCGGCGTGAGGTCGTCCTTTTCTGGTGGCCGTAGAATCGTGAAATGCACCAAATCGACCGAAGGATCGGCCTTCAGCAGCCGTCGCCAAGTGCGCTCACCCTGGTGCGGCTCGCCAGAGATCAGCAGCACACGCAAGCGGTCGCGCACGCCGTTGATCGAGACGACCGCGCGATTGTTGAGGGTGGAAACCTCGCCGGGCAATTTCTCGGCCTGCAGATCGATTACCGTGGGGCCCGCGCGCGTCATCGGAAATTCGAGGACCTGCTCGCGGCCGATTGGCACGCTATCCACATGCGACGGCTCGCCGTCGCGCCGGATTGTCAGCCCTGCGGCGCCCCCGGGATGCGCCACCCCAAGGTCGTCGATGGCCACCCGCAACGTAACCGACCGCCCAACAATGCCGTAGCTCGGCGCCTCTATGACCCGCAGCCGGCGATCCGTCTCCTCACCCTTCGCCGGGATCAGCAAATGCAAGGGAGCGCCGCCAAGGAGTGCCTGTGCTTGTGCCGCCGGCGGCAGATCATGCACCTGCCCGTCCGTGACCGCGATCACCCCTGCGAGCCGTTTCTGCGGGATTTCGGCCAGAGCCCGACGCATTGCCCCAAAGAGCTGGGTCCCGGCGTTGCCACTCTCGGGCACGGTGATGGTGCGTAGCTCGAGGTCGGGCAGCTTCGCCGCCTGTGCTTCGATCGCGGCCCGCGCGGCTTCGGCCAATTGGGTTCGCTGTCCCACCTGCATGGAGGCGGTCTGATCCACAACCAGCAGCCCGATATCGGGCAACATCTCCCGGGTTTCCTGAACCAGGCGCGGCCCAGCCAGCCAGAGCAGCAGCAGCGCGAAGCAGAGTACCCGGAGCATGCTTCCGCGGGCGCGCCGCCAGACCGCAGGCAAAAGCGCCGCCAGGGAAATGGCCGCAAGAAGTCCCAGCAGCCAGGGCGGCAGCAGAGGCTCAAATCGAACTGCGGCGACGGCTTGTTCCACGCCCATGCTACTGGCCCAACCGTTCGAGTATCGCGGGCACGTGCACCTGATCGCCCTTGTAGTTGCCCGTCAGCGCGTACATGACCAGGTTGACACCGAAACGATAAGCGAGGGTGCGCTGTCGCATCCCGCCCGGAATCACTGCATACGGATTGCGCCCGGCGCTGTCGGTGGCCCAGGCAGCAGCCCAATCATGCGCGCCGATGATCACCGGGCTTACGCTGTCATTGCTGCGGTCCTGGTCGCGCTGGACCCAAACCCGGGCGCCATCGAAGCGCCCCGGGAACTCCTGCAAAAGATAGAATGCCCGGGCCAGCACGTGGTCAGTGGTGAGCGGGGCCAGAGCCGGGATAAGCAGACCCTCGGTCGCATGCGGCAGGGCGGCGCTGCCGCCCGGCGAAATGCCTTCGCCGCTCCCGCCATCCCGCGTATCGATCAGGATGATTCCTCCGCTATTCATGTAGTTGTTCAGGGCGGCCACAGCCGCAGGCGCAAGCGGCTGGGCGCCGGCCTTAATCGGCCAATAAAGCAAGGGGTAAAAACTGAGATCGGTTTCGCCCGGCACCACGGCGTCTGGTTCGACCAGCGTCGCCGAGGTCCGGCGGTTGACGTAATTGGAGAGGCCTTCAAGACCGGATCGGGAGATGCCGTCCAACTCATCATCTCCAGTCGAAATATAGGCAAGCCGGGTCGCTAGAGCCGGCGCAACATCGTGTTCGAGCGCATGAGCCGGGGCCAGCGAGGAAAGCACGAAGCAAGCCCCCAATGCCGCCGCGGTGACCGAGCGCCGTAACAGTCCTCGCAGCCTTAGCGAGGCGAGTAGGTCAATGGCAAGCAGTACGATGGCGGCCGCGAGGAGCCAGGGACCGACCAGGCGCTCGGGGGTCTGCGCGCCAATCAATTCGACCTCCGCTCCCGGCACAGGAGGAGCGGCCTCTGGTAGCGGAACCGCGTCACCAAGGTTTAGCGCGCGGCGACCGTTCTCGGGACCGTAGAAGCCTGGCGGATGCCGCGGGGAGGCAGAAATCTTACCAATCTCGGAGGCTTTTAGGCCCATGGCCGCTACGGATGGGGTCCCTAAGACGCCATACCCGTCCAAGGTTTCGGCCGGCGAGAGAACGCGGTCGTCGTCCGACGTGGCAACCCCGGCCGAGAGCAGCACGAGCCGACGCAACATCTGAACAAACAACCCCGACAGGGGCAGATTCGACCAGTCGGCGTTGGCGGTTACATGGAACAGAACAATGCGCCCATTGCCCCGCGTTTCCTGCGTGACCAGCGGCGTGGCGTCGGCCAGCAAGGCCCAGCTTTGGGAACTGAGCTGCGCGCTGGGTTCCGCCAAAACCTGCCGGGAGATCTTTACCTCTCCCGGGACGGGCAACCCGGCAAAGGGCGAGCCTGGCGGAAACGGGGCCAAGCCGGCCGGTTCGCTCCATGACATGGCTCCGCCGAGCTGGCGGTCTCCTCCCATCAGCCGAACCGGCATAAGCGGGTCTTTCTCGTCGATCGGGCGTTCGGCGATGCGGGGCCCTGCAAAGCGAACCAGCAGACCGCCCTTCTCGACCCATTTCCCGAGTGCGGACGCTTCTTCGCCGTTCGTCAGCGGACGATCGGGCATGATGATGACGGAAAGCTCGCGCCCGAGCAGGTGCGGCAGATCGCCTTCGCGCAGTTCCGCAAAAGGAGCGAGCGCGCGCCGGATATAGTAAAGGCTGCCGGTCAGAGGTGCTTCCGCGGCCGGGTCGGGGGCAAGGAGGCCGACTGGACGGCGCCGGCCGGCTTCGTCCAGCAGCAAAACCGAGCCGGCGGAGGGTGGGCCTTGCAGCACCAGCCGGCCAAGCTGGTTGCGAAGCTCGGGCGGTAGGGAAATCGGAGCCTCAGCCGAAGCAGCTCCCGTCGGAATTGTGACATCCACTCGAGTGAAGGTTCGGCCGTCCCCGCTTTGAGCAAGCACACTCGCCTGTGTAGGCACCGGCTGCGGGGGCTGGGCAATGCGCGCGGTAAGCCGGTCCAGATCAGACCGAGCGGGTAGAAGAACCCGGCCCGCCGGCATTTTCTGATCGCAGCAGAATTCCGTAACCGGGCCCGCCCGGTGAAGGGATTCGGCGAACTGCTGGTAAGCAGCACCATCGGTGATCCCGTCGGCCACATACACGACCGCGGTTCCAGTCGCGTGCCACGTGGCGAGCGCATCCGCAGCAGCCTGCCGGTCCGGTGGCCAAGGTTTCGGACGTAGCGCGGCCAGGCGGGCGCGCAACTCGGGCACCGGCATGGTGGCGGTGCTGGCGGGGGCCGCATCGTCCAGATCACGCGCAGTCGCCAGCAACGCGGCCGGTCGGCCGGCGCGCTCAGCCCGGTCAAGCGCGGAGGATGCCGCCTCGATACGCGCGGGCCAGTCCGTCGCGGCAGCCCACCCATCGTCGATTACCAACAGGACCGGGCCATTACCGGGCAAGCTCGCCCCTGCATCCAGCACGGGTTGGGCAAGGGCTAGGATGATCAAAACCGCGGCCAGCATGCGGAGGCAGAGCAGCCAGAGGGGCGTCCGCGCCGGTGTCTCTTCCGGCGGCCGCAAGCCAAAGAGCAACCGAATCGCCGGGAAATGTTCGTCACGGGGCGCCGGAGGCGTGACGCGGAGCAACCACCACAATACGGGCAGGGCAGCCAGCGCAAGCAGTACCCAAGGGGCGGCGAAGATCACGACAGCATGCCCCGGGCGTTGCGCGATTCTAGTGGTCTACTCGGATGCAATGCCAGATCAGCCCAAATTCGTGCGGCAACTCCACAGAGCTGGGGTGTATGCGCCTTAAGATCGGGGCGCAAATGACATCGCGCTAAATTTCTCACGCGCTCGTGCTGCCCGGCTCATGCTCCAGGTCAAGCCCGGCGTAAAATTCAGCAACAGGGACGGCTATCTCGATTTCGGCCAAGGTCAGCATGTCGTCACGGAGAAGGACGGATGTTGTCCAATTTTGCCCCGACCGGCGTAGAACAGTGGCGGCCACAACGTCCTGTTCCAAAAGAACATACGTCTGGATGCTCGACGTCGCCTGATACTCCAGCGTCTTCGCGATGCGATCAGTCTTGCTTGTGCTCTCGCTCACCACTGTCGAAGACCACCACCGGGTCGGTGACCCACGTGGCCGTATCAGGATAGCGCGAGCATACGACCATGACGCCGGGATAACGGAGGGTGTGCGCCATCCGGAGACGCACCCCCTCCCGATATACCCGGCACCGCCCACCCAATCGCTGGCGAAGCGCCAGGAATACGTTCCCGATGATTTCGTTATGCCGCAGAGTTGTGCCCACCATGGCAACGGGCTCGAAGCCGTCGAACTCCCAGCGCAACTCCTGCCGCGACTCCCAATCGAGGAACTCCTCCAGGCTCATCTTCGGCCGGCGGAGGGCGATGCTCATGTTTCATCCCCAAGCTAGAGCGCGATGGCTTGAGGCGGAATCGGGTTCCCAATTCGCGAGCGAATTGGGAACCCGATCGTCGGAAAGCCTGAATCGCGCTCTCAAAGCCAAAAATCCTAGAGCGGGATGACTTGACCAAAAGTCATCCCGCCCGAGTGCGTCAAATACGCGGGCCCCGGACCGCCGGCTAGAGCAGATCGCCACTCACCGATCTTCGGTCAGCGGCGTGCCGGGACCACATCACCTCAGCTAGCGCGGGATCGGCTCTCGGTTTGCTTCGCTTCCGTGCGCTTGCTTTCGGTGCGCAGTTGCCCGCATGCGGCCAGGATATCGCGGCCGCGCGGCGTCCTGACTGGAGCGGCGTAGCCTGCGTTCATTACAATATCCGCAAATTGGCGCAGCGTGGCTGGCCGGCTCGGCTCGAAGCGGCTCCCTGGCCAGGGATTGAAGGGGATCAGATTCACTTTCGCGGGAATGCCGGCGATCAGGCGCACCAACGCCCGCGCATCGGCCGGGCTATCATTCACGCCGCGAAGCATCACGTATTCGAACGTGATCCGGCGAGCATTGGATGCTCCCGGATAACGGCGGCAGGCAGCGATCAATTCCTCGATCGGGTATTTCCGGTTCAGCGGCACAAGCTCGTCACGCAAATCATTGTGCACCGCATGCAGCGAGACCGCGAGATTTACGCCAAGTTCTGCCCCGCACCGGTCCATCATCGGCACCACACCGGACGTGGACAGCGTGATACGCCGCCGTGAAAGGCCAATCCCTTCACCATCCATCACGATGGTCATCGCCTTCGCCACATTGGTGTAATTATAGAGCGGCTCGCCCATCCCCATCAGCACGATTGTCGAGAGAAGCCGCGGTGTATCGCCCGTTGGGCTCGGCCACTCCCCGTAGGCGTCGCGCACGGCCATGAACTGACCCACAATCTCGCCGGCACTTAGGTTGCGCACCAACCTTTGGGTGCCGGTATGGCAGAAGCGGCAGGAAAGCGTGCACCCAACTTGCGAGGAGAGGCACACCGCCCCACGATCTTCCTCGGGGTCGGGGATGTAGACGGTCTCCACCTCCTGCCCGTCCCGAAAGCGGAACAGGAATTTGCGCGTTTGATCCGCGCTGGCCTGCGCGGCAGCGGTTTCCGGGCGGCCGATGACAAACCGTTCGGCCAGGTTTTGCTGCAAATTCCGCGAGATCGAGGACATTCGGGCAAAATCCGTCTCTCCCCGGTGATAGATCCAGTGCCAAAGCTGCTTGGCGCGGAACGGCTGCTCACCGATAGCGTCAAGCTCAGCCTTGAGCTCGTCGCGGGAAAGTCCCACAAGCTCGCGCCGGCCATCCGGAAGCTGCGTCGGCGGCGGGCTGAAAAGCGCTGATTTGGCAAGGATGCGGGCCCGCTCCGCGTCAGTCAGCTCGCTCCCAGTGATGGCATCCGACCCTACTCGGTTTGAAATGGATAGGTCCTTCCTCATGGCTTGCTGCATTTGGGACTAGCACGAGCAGAGCAAATAGGCATTAGATTAGCCCAGCATCCTTCAGATACGGTGCCCCGCTCAGTCAACAACTGTGGGCGAACGGTTCCGCGCCAATGCCGGGGGTAGCGGAACCGTTGAGCCAAATGGCTAAAGCAGATAGTTTGGATAAGCACATCTCAGGCGCTCCTATGTCCCGAATTGATGGATTTGAGCCGCCGCTACACGCGGCGGCTCTAGATCGGGCTACGTTCTCCGCCAATGAGTATGGCCGCCGGCCTGCCGTGGAGGATCGTTACCCGCTACCCGAGCTGGCCGTGGTCGTCCCTACGCTGAATGAGCGTCTCAATATTCGCCCTTTTCTCGGCCTGCTCGAGGCGGCGCTAGAGGGTGTCGCCTGGGAAGTCATTTTCGTCGATGACGATTCACGGGATGGAACCGCCGCGGAGGTGCGTGCGATCGCCCGGCAAGATCGGCGCGTGCGGTGCATCCAGCGTCTCGGCCGCCGGGGCTTGTCGACCGCCTGCATCGAAGGGGCACTGGCGTGCGCCGCGCCCTACATTGCCGTGATGGATGCCGACCTGCAGCACGATGAGCGGCTTTTGCCGCAGATGCTGAACCTGCTGCGGACCGAGGCATTCGATGTTGTGGTCGGAAGCCGGTACGTAGACGGCGGCGGAGTTGGTGAGTGGACACGGGGGCGCGCGAACATCAGCAATTTCGCAACCCGGCTGAGCCGCATCATTTGCAAAGTGGCCATCGCCGACCCGATGAGCGGGTATTTCATGATGCGCCGGGAAGCATTCGAGGGGGCGATGCGGAACCTCTCGGGCCAGGGGTTCAAGATTTTGCTCGATTTGCTCGCTTCTTCCCCGGAGCCGTTGCGCGTCCGCGAGCTTCCATTCCAGTTCCGCCAGCGCCGCCATGGCGATAGCAAGCTCGATACGCTCGTCGCCTGGGAGTTCGTTACTCTGCTCGCGGATAAGCTGGTCGGACACATTGTGCCGGTCCGGTTTGTGCTGTTTGCCCTGATTGGGGCGCTGGGCCTTGTTGTGCATATGGGGATATTGCGCACCGCCCTGGCTATGCTGGGCTTTGGCTTTCCCGAGTCCCAAGCTTTGGCGACAATGGTTGCGATCGCCTCGAATTTCTTTCTCAATAACTTGTTTACCTATCGCGACCAGCGGCTTCGCGGATGGAAGCTCGCTCGCGGCTTCGTCTCTTTTGCATTGATCTGCGGCCTCGGCGCGATCGGCAATATCGGTATTGCTTCCTACATCTTTGCTCACGATCACCGGTGGTGGGCGGCGGGCGCCGTGGGCGCCGCAGTCGGCCTGGTATGGAATTATTCAGTATCGTCGGTTTACACCTGGAAGGCGCGTAGCTGACCGAAGGATCTACCGATGCCAGACAGTTTTGGGCCCGCCTCAGCCTGGGCCATGGTCCGGGCTGATGAAGAAAGCACTGTATCAAACTGGGCGGTAGTACTCGCGCTTCTTGCCGTCGCCGGGACCGCGAGCACTTTCTCCCTGGTCACCATAAATTGGGCGAAGGACGTCGCTGCACAATTAGCAGCCTCTGGTCAGGCGGTCAGTACGGCCAAGGTTTTGGCGGAACTTGGCCCAGCCGACGCTTTATTAGCCGCGCTTACTTTACTTGCGCTCTCCATGTTAGCTGGGCTCGAGTGGCGCGGCCGGGCGGTCTCCCGGTTCCTCAGGACCGCAACCCGGCTGCAAGCATTAGCGGCGCTTACCATACTGGCCGCCTGGCTCGGCCACGCATACCTCTCCCCTGGCGTGCTGCTCGGCGGCGATAACGTGGTTCCTTGAGGTCCAGCCGGGTTTGAGGGCGGCGTCGTTCAATCGGGTTAGCCTAAGTCGAGCCAGACGATCCCCTCTTCCGCACTGGGGTTATATCATTGCTGCATGATGGATTCGGTCGACGCCCAGCTCGCGGCCCAGTACGAGGCCTACCCGTACCCTCAACGGGACCCGAAGGATGAGCCCAAGCGGCTGATCGTCGGCAGCCCGGGCCACTTGCGTGAAATCGATTGGTGGATCTTCGGCGCCCGGCGCCCGGCCGGCCAGCCGCTTCGCGCCCTAATCGCGGGGGGCGGGACCGGTGACGCCACAATCATGCTCGGCCAGCAATTGGCCGCGGCTGGCCGGCCAGGCACGGTCACTTACCTGGACCGGGCGGCCGCCGCGATGTCCATCGCCCGGGCGCGGGCCTCGGCGCGCGGGCTGACGAACATCATCTGGGAGCAGGGATCGCTGCTCGATCTACCCAGTTCGGGCTTCGGCCCATTCGATTACATCGACTGCTGCGGTGTCTTGCATCATCTCGCCAACCCGGCTGCCGGGCTGGCGGCACTCCTCTCGGTGCTGGCGCCCGGCGGCGGGCTTGGACTCATGGTTTATGCCCCCTATGGCCGGACGGGGATCTACATGGTGCAAGATGCGCTTCGCTTGCTGAGCCCGGCCGAGGAGCCGCCGCCGGCCCGGCTGGATGTCGCGCGCCGGGTCTTGCGG
>JAFAHH010000318.1 GCA_019237355.1 Acetobacteraceae bacterium
GGCATGAGCGGCGGCGGCATGGGTGGTCCGGCTGGTGGTGGCATGAGCGGCGGCGGCATGGGTGGTCCGGCTGGTGGTGGCATGGGTGGCGGCGGCACAGGTGGCGGCGCGAGGTAGATCGACTGGGGGCGGGACCATATTGGGGACCCCGCCCCGGTTGCCGGCCCTCCCAGTGCTTCTCGCCAGCTCAAATCCTAAGCCCGGACCGTGCGTTTCGGTAGGATGACAAGGAGACTGGAGCCGAATGGCGGAAGTTCGCCGGCTTTACCCGCACGATCCTTTGCCGGATGACCGTGTGCCGCATATGCTTGTGCTCCGCCGATTTGCGGAGGACGGGCCGGCCATGACCAGAACCGAAATTTCCACGATTAGAGGACCCGGCCGGGTCGAGACTTCACTCGGGCTCTATCCGGACGGGCGGGAGATGGACTTTGAATCAGCAGTCGCACTCGCCAAGAATTTGGCGGAGTCGGCGGGCATCTCTGCCGTTTTTGCGGTAGACCGCACTGAAGGTCCCCGCGAGCGCGAAATCCTGGAACATCACGGCGATCACACCGTCAACATCGAAAACCTCGATGATGTTGACGTCGAAGATGGCGAATTGGGCCCGGATATGCGCGACAGCCGACCCTAAAGTGCAATGGTTCACATAGAAGCCATTAATTCCTGTGATGCCGCTTCGCATTAGATCCCTTCAGGCGGAGGAGAGCGGTCTCCACCTACGTGGAAGCGTTTGATCCCCAGTGCGGCGACCGCACATCCACTGAAGCAGGACCGGTCTAGCAGCCGGAAACTGGTCTAAGTTTCTGCCTGGAAGATCTTCGGGTTTGCCATTTGCAGTTGCAGGATGCTGAGACCGGAACGGCTTGCTCTTAATCGCAACTATTGGCTTAGATCGCGCTCTCTTGGAAACGGTTGCGGCTCGGGGAGCGCGTGATGAGATTCCCACCGCGCTCCAATTCAGTCGTTCCGCACAGCTTACCCCACGATTGATCTTAGCTAGAGCAGATCGCGATCAGGTGGGATCGCCGCAGGTGATCCCATCGCGTGAGTCTGCTCAGTAAACAACATCTAGAGCGGTTCCGCCAGGGTGGAAACCGCTCTACTCGAAGAAATGACGAGGGCGGTTCCACCAGATTGAAAGGCGCTCTACTCTCGGGCCGGGAGGAGAGGCAGGAGAAAAAATGGTTCGCAAGAGAACACGGCTCGCTCTCGTGGCAGCCGCCGGGCTGAGCGGGCTCCTCGCGTGGTTTGGCGAAGCGCGAGCGGCCGGCTTCGCTTTGCGCGAAGGCAGCCCTGACTGGATGGCGAACGCTTTTGCGGGCGAGTCCGCCAAGGCGTATGACGCAAGCACGGCTTGGGCCAATCCGGCGGGCATGGTGCGGCTGAACTGGAACGAGGTGGACACTGCGCTGAATATTCTTGTTCCGTCCAGCCATTTCAGCGGGAACAATTTTGTCAGCGGGAACAATTTTGTCGGACCTTTGCCAACTCCCGGCAACCAGGGCGGCAATCTGGCGCAAACCGCGGTTACTCCTGGGCTGTTCGGTGTATGGAATTTTTCCCCAGACCTTAAGTTCGGGATCGCGACTCTGGCGCCCTTCGGCCAGCTTATTACCAACCCATCCAACTTCGTTGGCCGTTACCAAAGCATTGTATCCCACGCTTCCGATATTGCCGTTTCACTCTCGGCCGCATATCGGATCAATCAGCACTTTTCGATTGGTGGCGGCCCCATTGTCGACTATTTCAGCGCCCGCCTCACGCAGGCGGTGAATACGGGCCCGAGTTCGCTGATTACGGGTGATCCGACAGCGGATGTACACGGGAATGATATCAGCGTTGGATTCAATGTCGGGGCACTTTACCAGCTCAACGACGCCCTGCGCATTGGCTTGACTTATCGCAGTCGCATCCAGCACGGCATCACTGGCACGCAATCAATTTTTGTGCCTCCGCTGCTCGAATTCGGGAGCCCTGGCACAGCCGCCTTTTTGCGCAGGGTTACCAACAGCGATGTGCGCACGAAGGTGCAGTTACCTGAGGAGGTGAACCTAGGGGTCTATTATCAAATCAACCCACAATGGGCGGTCATGACTGAAGTGCAATGGACCAACTGGGCCGTTATCAAGTCCGTCAACATTACTCCTACCACACCCGGTGTTATTCCAACGGTTATCCGTCAAGATTTCCGCAACACTTGGTTCGGCGCGGTGGGAGCGAGCTACCGGCCTATCGATCCTCTATTGTTGCAGATTGGGTTCGCCTTTGATGAGAGCCCAGTGACCAACAGCAACCGCACAACTCGTATTCCCGATAGTAATCGATACTTCCTCAGTACCGGCGTTCAATATAAGCTGCTTTCCAATCTCACTCTGCAGGCTGCTTATGGGCATGTATTCTTCCAGTCGGCCCCGATCCTGAACTCGGAGAACCCCCTGCTCAACTCTGGCGTAATTGTCGGCAAGTATAACAATCAAGCAAACACGTTCAGCGTGGGCGCAACGTATCGTTTTTAAATTGCACTTTTACTGCCTGCCAATGCTCTTCCATCTCGGCCAGCGTCGCGTCGGCAGGCGTTTTCCCTTCAACCGCGAGCCGCGCTTCCACGGCGCCGAACCGCTCCTTGAATTTATCATTTGCCGCGCGCAGGCACGCCTCCGGATCGAGCTCGAGCTTCCGCGCAAGGTTGGCCAACACGAACAGAAGATCGCCCACCTCATCTGCAAGCCGCGCCCGGTCACTGCCTACCAGCTCGGCGCGAAGCTCGGCTGCCTCCTCTTCGAGTTTATCAAGCACGGCACCCGGATTCGGCCAATCGAACCCAACCCGGGCAGCGCGGGCCGTGAGCTTATAGGCGCGCGACAGAGCTGGCAGCGCGAGCGGCACACCCGCAAGGGCCCCATTCTCGGACCCCATGGCCCGCTCGGCGTGTTTCTGCGCTTCCCACGCGTTTCGCTGGGCATTAGAGGATCGCGCTCTAGCCGTTGGTGCGGCGGCATCGCCAAAAACGTGCGGATGCCGACGAATCATCTTATCGGCAATCACCCGCGCCACATCGCCAAAGCCGAACTTGCCTTCCTCTTCAGCCATGCGGGCGTGGTAGACGACCTGGAAGAGGAGATCGCCTAGCTCATCGAGTAGAGCGCGATCGTCTTTCCGCGCGATCGCATCCGCCACTTCATAGGCTTCTTCGATTGTATATGGCGCGATGGTGGGGAAGCTCTGCTCGCGATCCCAGGGGCACCCTCGTTGGGGGTCACGCAAAGCCGCCATAATGCCAAGGAGCCGGGTGAGCTCGGCTTCCGGGCTCCCGCGGTTTTCACTCATGCGCTCTAGCGCCCATCAGCCGCCCTCCATCCAGGGTGGAGTGGGCAGGCCTTTCGACCGGAGGAATGCCGGATTGAACAGTTTCGACTGATAGCGCGCGCCCCCATCAGCCAGGATCGTGGCGACCACATGGCCGGGTCCCAGGGCGCGCGCCACCCGGATCGCGGCTGCGACATTTATTCCACTGGAGCCGCCGATGGACAGACCTTCATGGATCGTGAGGTCGAAGATTTGCTCCAGCGCTTCGGGATCCGGAATGCGCACCGCGTCGTCGATCAGGCCGCCGTCGAGATTCTCTGGCACCCGCGACTGGCCTATTCCCTCGGTAATGGAGCTGCCTTCCATCTTCATCTCCTGCCCCTTGGCCCAATCGAACAAGACGCTGGCCTCACAATCGGCAAGCACCATGCGCACATTGGGGTTGCGTTCCTTAAGCGCGAAGGAAACCCCGGCCAACGTACCGCCGGTGCCGCACGAACAAGTGAAGGCATCGATCTTGCCCTCGGTTTGGTCCCATATCTCCGGCCCGGTCGTGGTGCGATGCCCCTCTCGGTTCGCGAGATTATCGAACTGATTGGCCCAGAGCGCGCCTATCTCCTCGGCCAGGCGCCGCGAGACATGGACGTAATTGCCGGGGTCCCGGTAAGGCTTCTGGGGCACCAGGCGCAAATCGGCGCCGAGCATGCGGAGAAAGTCGATTTTCTCCTGGCTCTGGGTCTCCGGCATGACGATAATGCAGCGGTAGCCGCGGGAATTGCCGACGATCGTAAGGCCGATCCCGGTATTTCCGGCAGTGCCCTCCACGATAGTGCCGCCGGGCTGGAGCGCGCCCCGCCGTTCGGCGTCGGTGATAATGGCCAGCGCGGCGCGATCCTTGACGGAGCCGCCCGGGTTCATGAACTCGGCCTTGCCCAGAATCGTGCATCCCGTCGCCTCAGAGGCCCGGCGAAGCTTAATCAACGGCGTGTTGCCGATGGCCGCGGCTAGGTCTTCAGCCCAGTGACCAGCATGAGGTGAAATGATCATCCGCCCTCCTTCTCGGCAGGGATCCGCCGTACAATACCGGCAGGAATAGCGGGAGACTGGGTCATGGTCGAGAATGTGCCGCCCCGGCAGGTCTGGGAAGCTCTGACGAGCGATCCCCAGGCGCAGCTTGTGGATGTGCGAACGGACGCCGAATGGAATTACGTAGGCCTGCCCGACCTGTCCGGCGCGGGCAAGCGGCCTGTGCTGATTCCCTGGCAAATCTATCCGACGATGCAAGTCAATCGCTCCTTCATTGAGCAGATGCAGCAAGCCGGGCTCTCTCCCGAGCATCGTATTTATTTTCTCTGCCGGAGCGGGGTACGGAGCGCGGCAGCCGCGGCCATGGCCAAGTCGGCCGGGTTCCCGGATGCTTACAACATCGCCGATGGGTTTGAGGGGCCTGCCGATCGCGAGGGCCATCGTGGGAAGCTGGCTGGGTGGAAGGCCGAACGTTTGCCATGGAGGCAGGCGTAAGGGCGGGCTAATCGTGCATTCGGAGGCGCCCCAGTTCCAGGCGCCTGGAGCGAGACCTTCGGCGCCGAAACCAAATGTCCGTCGCAGCCGGCCCGCTAATATGGTGCGCGCCCGTTTTATCAAGCCCCTACAACCCGTTGTAGTTGTGTGATGCCAGCACTACCCGGGCTTTTTCGGTTTGATCGGGAGAAGCATAGCGACCGCTTCCAAGCTTCGCTGGCCGGCTCCCCAGCTTAGGCTTGGCGCGGCTTAAGCGCGGACCGGTTTCACACACCATCGAATCCTCCGAATCGACGCCGGCTACGAGCTCCCCGGCATCAATCCGATGCTGGGATCCTACCGTACATCGGCCAATCGACTCGTCGGCGAGGTACTCGGGGTAGAAATTCGCGGGCCGCTCAATCCCACTTGTGAGACTAGAGCGCGATGGCTTGAGGCGGAATCGTCGGAAAGCCTGAATCGCGCTCTCAAAGCGAAAAATCCTAGAGCGGGATGACTTGACCTAAAGTCATCCCGCTCTAGCACTTATGCCATGCGTCGCCCAACGAATCTTTGCTGAAGAAATGACTCTTGAAATTGGAATAAGATCCTCACTCGAGCGTCGACCTTCTGTTACTCCGGTTCCGAATCCGCAAGCGCAATTCGGCAACCGTCGTCCGCAGCAGCTCTAGCTGATTTTTCCGAGGCCGCGACATCCAGTGATAGGAGGAGCAATGCAAGTCCCGAGAACGAAGAACCAGAACCGTGCGGAACGGCGCTGGTTCCTGAAGAACGTTGCAGTCGGCGGAGCGACTATCGGCGCGGGACTGCTCGCAGGCAGCCTACCCGGCTTCGGACAGGAAGAGCAAGACGGCGGAACCCTGAATAGCGGAGACGTCGCGATCCTTCGTTTTCTGGCCGCGGCTGAGATCATAGAGTCTGATCTTTGGTTACAATACGCTGAGCTCGGAGGAACCCAGGACAGCGAACTTCCGGGTCTCCCCACTAAGGGAAGTGGCCCCTATACCGATGCGCTTTCGAAGCTTGACGGCGACATGCCTCAGTATATCCATGATAACACTGAGGATGAGCTAACCCACCAAGCCTTTATCAATGCCTATCTGGTCTCAAAGGGCTTCGATCCAGTCAATCTGGACCAGTTCCGCACATTGCCGAGCAGCAAGGCGACGGGGGCTAACCAGATCGGGCGGCTGACCAATCTCATGCAGCTCACCGTGGATACCAGTTGGTGGACGCGTTACCGCAGCCGCGACCATAACCCCGATCTCGATCCGGGATTCCGGTTTCCCCCAGCGGTCCCGAGCCTAAGTAACGGGCAGTTTCCGGCAATCCCGAGAAGCGATGATGACCTCGCGCCTCCCGGCCACATCCAGGCCATCGCCAATACGGCAGCGTTCCATTTTGCTTGGGTCGAGCAAGGCGGCACCAGCCTCTACCCGACGCTAGCACAAAATGTAACCAATCCCGAAGTTTTGCGGATCTTGCTGAGTATCGGTCCCACCGAAACGATGCATTTTCAGACGTGGCACGATAAGGCAGGCAACGCGGTCTCGGATCCTCTCGCTCCGCTGACCGATCCCAACAATCCTGATCTCGTGTTTCCAAACCTCAACACTTCGCCTGGCGGAGAGGACTTCCAGACCAATCTGATCATGCCTGAGGCATGCCCATTCCTCAGCCGAAAGTTCCCGGCGGTTTCGATCATTCGACCGACCTCAACGCGGGCTGGGGGCGCGGTCGCTGCCGCGAAGGGCTTTATTGCTGATGGCCTGTTCATCGGTCAGCCAAAGCAGTTCGTTCAAGCGTTGATGGAGCTGGCAAGCGATGCGGATGCGGCCCAACGCGGATCGGCCTGACCCTAAGCCTGGATCACCGGTATCCCGCTTACTGCCTCCCCAACCGGTGTAGCCCTTTTTTGGTCCCCTCGCGCCGTGGCGATGGGACCGCCTGGTTACACATTACGGAAACGAAAACCCATGCTTGCCGTGATCTGGTTTAACCAGCTTAAGGCGAAGACCCCAACACCGGCCGGAAACGTTCCGGCAAGGTCGCGAGTGCGTCGGTTGTGTCGAAATCCCGCAACACGGCATCATCGGCCATCTCTATTTCGGCCACAGCATCCGCATGCCGCCCGGCCAGAAATCGCGCCCCGGTATCGCCCGCAATCTCCAGGATCTCGGGAAAGAAGCGCCGGTCCCAGAGAACCGGATTGCCCTGCTTGCCATGATACGTCGGCACGACAATACGCCGGCCCTCATCGGGATCGTAGGCCTGAATGATGCGGTCGATAATGCGGCCGGTCACCAGCGGCATATCTCCGAGACAAATGATCGCCGCGCCAACCTGTTCT
>JAFAHH010000579.1 GCA_019237355.1 Acetobacteraceae bacterium
GAGGGCGCGATCCAGGCTTTCCGCCGATCGAGACACCAACCCCGGGCCCCCATTTTGCGCGCAAAATAGCACCCAGTGCTCGCGAATTGGGAGCCCGAATCCGCCTCAAGGCATTGCGCTCCAGTTTGAACATGCACGCGCTGAAGGCTTCGCTCTCCCCCGCGCACACCCGTAAATTAAGGCTAGCGGAGCCCTCAGCCGCGGGCCGATTTCAACTGGGTCTCGGCAAACTCATAGTTGGCGAGATTGTCCAGCCAGTTTTGGATGTAATCCGGCCGACGGTTCCGGAAATCCAGATAATAGCTGTGTTCCCACACATCGCAGCCGAGTAGGGCTGTGCCTTCACCAGTTGCTAACGGATTCGATCCATTCGGTGTCTTCGTGACCTTCAGCTTGCCGTCCTTGGCCAGGATCAGCCACGCCCAGCCAGAGCCGAACTGACCGACCCCGGCGGTTTTGAAGGCCTCCTTGAATTGCTGTACGCCGCCGAAATCCTCGGTCAGTTTCTTTTCAAGCGCGCCCGGGATCCTGCCGCCGTTCTGGGGCGACATCATCGGCCAAAATTGGATGTGATTCCAGTGCTGCCCGGCGTTGTTGAAAACCGGGGTCAGATCCTCCTTGCCGTACGACATCTGAATGATCTCTTCGAGCGACTTGCCCTGCAGCGCCGGGTTCTTTTCCACGAGCCCGTTTAGGGCCGTCACATAAGCCTGATGGTGCTTGTCGTGGTGCAGTTCGAGCGTTTCCTCGCACATGCCTTTGGAGGCGAGCGCGTTTTTAGGATACGGGAGGGGGGGAAGTTCAAAGGCCATGGGATGCATCCTCCGGTTGAGCCTCTTGCGAGTGACGGCAAGCTGGCCAGCGCGATTGGCGCTCCGCCTAGCTATACCTCGCCCCGCGCAGCTTCAAGCAGGTGAGGCATGCTTGATCGGGTTGCCGAAATCGTGCGCCGCCACGATCCCGATCGATTCTTAACGGCCCTCTTCGCACCCGGGCAGAAGCGACCGCATCTTTTCACGCTCTACGCCTTCAATCACGAACTTGCGCGCGCGAGGGAAGCTGTGTCGGAGGCTTACTTGGCCCTGATCCGGCTGCAGTGGTGGCGGGAAGTGGCCGAGGGGGCAAAGCGGGCTCACGAGGTAGCCGCGCCGCTTGCGGAGGCTCTCGATTCTGGCGCTCTGGACAGGGCCGATCTCTTGGCAATGATCGATGCCCGCGAAATCGAGGCTGAGCCTTTTATCGCTTCGTTGGATGCCTGGCGGGAATACCTGTTAAATGCGGCGGGCGGCGTGATGGTCGCGGCCGGGCGGTTGCTCGGTGCGCCGAACCCCGAGGCCTTGCGGCCGCTTGGCGCCGCCTATGGTGTGGGCGGAGTGCTGCGGAGCGTGGAGGCGCTCGCACGCCAGAAGCGCTGCCTTCTGCCAGCGGCCGTGCTGCGGGCCCATGATCTCACGCCGGAGCGGGTGATTGCCGAACCGAGTTCAGAGAAGGTCGCGACTGTGCGACTTGAGTTGGCTCAAGAGGGCCGCGCGCTTCTCCTCCAGGGAGATCGGATCCGATTGCCGGGAGACGCTGTTGCGGCAGCTTTGCCGGCCGTGCTCGCAGGCCGCGACCTTGAACGTCCGACCGAACCTGCCCGGCCGCGCGGCCTTATGGATCGGCTGGCGGTGATCTGGGCTGGTATAACGCGACGGATCTAGAGGCTGATTGCGTTAGGTCGAAGGCATCAGGCCGGAGCCCCGGATCGAAATTCATAAGTACGCTATCGGCCCGGCTAAACCCCTGATGGTCCCACCATCCCACGCCGGAAAATAAGACATGATGACTGGAAAATAAGGCGTGATGACTTAGGTGGAGCCATCGCGCTCCAGGCGCCGGAGTCAAAGCCATGTGGATGAAACAAACTTTGTGGCAAAGCCAGGACATCGTTCTCGGATGGGCCAATCTGATCCCCTCACCAGTGGCCACGCAGGCCATCGCCGCCGCTGGCGCGGATTGGGTCATGATCGATCAGGAACATGGCCCAGTGGGTTGGGAAAGCCTGCATGCCATGATCGCCGCGACGGCCGGGACGCGCTGCTCCCCCTGGGTACGGGTTCCGGCGGCTGAACCGGCCCATGTCAAGCCGGCGCTGGACGCGGGCGCCGAGGGCATCAAGTTTCCTTTGGTAACGTCGGCCGCCGACGCCGCCAATTGCGTGGCCCTCACCCGTTATCCGCCGCTCGGCCGGCGCGGCTGGGGACCATTCGTTGCACATGCGCGCTGGGGCGCGGAGTTGCGGAGCTATGGGGTCCAGCAAGGGCTGCAAATCGTCTGCATTCTGCTGATCGAGACGCGGGCAGCGATCGAATCCATCGAGGAGATCTGCAGGGTGGATGGTGTGGATGGGCTGTTCATTGCGCCTTTCGATCTATCAACAGATCTAGGCGTATCAGGAGATCTCGATTCGCCAGAGCTGAAACGCGCGATCAGTCATGCCGAACGAGCGATTCTTTCAGCCGGAATCCCTTTGGGCGGGGTTGCCTTTAACCGGGAACATACAGCCGAGCTGGTCGGCCGCGGCTACCGTATCATAGGTCAGGGCTTTGATGTGCTTGCGCTCGCCCAGAGTGTGCGCCAGGCGGCGCAGTGGCGTACAGCATAAAACCGCATCGTCGCTGACCATCTTGGCGGGCGGAGCTAGAGCGCGATGGCTTGAGGCGGACTCGGGTTCCCAATTCGCGAGCGAATTGGGGTCCCGATCGTCGGAAAGCCTGAATCGCGCTCTGAAAACCAAAGTTCCTAGAGCCGGGTCATCTCACTTAAGGTCATCCGGCTCTAGATCGCGGTTGTCCTATTGGCTCGCCCAAATAATCCGGTGCATCCAAGCGATTTCGGACAACTCAAAG
Source organism: Acetobacteraceae bacterium (assembly GCA_019237355.1). Classification (GTDB taxonomy): domain Bacteria; phylum Pseudomonadota; class Alphaproteobacteria; order Acetobacterales; family Acetobacteraceae; genus JAFAHH01. The sequence continues at coordinate 2,889 of JAFAHH010000579.1, forward strand.
GCATAGTTGGGGTGTACGGGATTAAGGCTGCGAAGCTCCAGCCGACGTGCCGAGCGCCTTGCCAGTTCCTTGGCCATGACCTCACCAGCTAAGGTACGGACGACTACTCGGTCGCCTCGTCGAATCGGCGCGGAAGGCGACACGATGACCACGTCTCCATCTCGAAAAACTGGTTCCATCGATTCTCCGGTAATCTCCAGCGCATACGCATTGGCGTCCGCTATCTCTGGTAAGCTAACCTCATCCCAGCCTTGACCCGCCGGGAATCCGCTATCGTCGAAAAAGCCATTGCCTCCAGCCTGCACAAAGCCGATCAGCGGTATCCGGCGATTTGCCTCGCGGGTACCAGCTGACTTGTTGAGAAGTCCTGCTCCCGTCATCCACGACGTGAACGCCTCAAGGCTAGTACCTGTGGCATCTAAGGCCTTCGCTAAGCTCTCCGTGCTGGGCCAGCGGGGCCGTCCGTCCGGCATGCGCCGCTTCGAGGGATTGAAGGTGGTAGGGTCAAGCCCAGCGCGCTTGGCCAAACCTGATGCGGACAAGCCATTTTCCGCCGCAAGCGCGTCGAGCGCACGCCAAACGTCTTCGTGTTTCACGCAAGAGCCTTTCGTACTTAGGACGACCTCACTGATAGATAGGATTTTTGGAGCACCCAATAGGAAAATACGCTAGAAACGCTTGCTCCCTTGCACAACCTATGGTTTGAAACGCGTTCACGTTTTGTTTATCGCAAAAATCAAAGGATCGCAGAATGGCCATCACCTCCGCGCACCGGCCCGCTGCCTGCCCAAGCGCCAAGACAGTCCCATGCGGGGCAAATAAAGGCCGCGCGGAGCCGTTCCGCACGGCCGAAGAAGCCTGGTTGTGGACTTTCGCAGCGCTTACAGCCCGGCGCGAGGGTGCACGCTCGGTCGCGAATGCTGGAAAGATTGCCCGGCCCTGCGAGCCCGACGATATTCTAAAGTGCCTTGACCAGCTTTACCGGCGGCGGCGAATTGACCTGGTTCACGCCCGCATCCTTCGCATTTGGGGTGAACGACAGATGCAGCCGAATCCCGCCCACGCAAGCGAACGCTGCGATTGGCGCCTATGGCGGGAAGCACTGGACCGATTGGAGTGGCAACTCCGGATCAAAGGTATTGTCGCTTAGGCTGTAGGAATTTTTTCCTAATTATATACTTGACGTAGCAGGCAGCCATGTTATATGGAAAGCGGCGTGACAGGCCGGTTCAGGAAGATAAAATAGAGGTAACC
>JAFAHH010000608.1 GCA_019237355.1 Acetobacteraceae bacterium
TAGCGCGATAGGAATGAAACGTGATCCAGGGCAGCTGGCTGGCGATCAATCCTGATCGGCCGCGGCGGGCTTACGGTATGCCCCGTATCTCTTGCCCGGCTTCCGCGCGTACACGATCCGCAATGGCTTGGTCTCATCGGGCCGGGGTTCTGGGTCCCTGGGTTTTGGGCGCCGGGCAATAACCACGGCCGGCAATTTTGAGCTCATGCCCAGAGGGGATTACGGCGGACCAGGGCCGTTTCAATCGCCCGCGGCCGAAATCCTGTTCTGCCGATCAAAAAGGCCCGCCGAGGCGGGCCAGTTTGGATCATGAGGCGCCTACAGCGGGATTCGCTATTGTGACTGCAGGCGGTTTCCGGAATGCGCCTCTCGCACCGAGTCCGGCAAAGGCCCTTTTGCGCCGCGTCCTAAGCCCGCTACGCGGGTTTTCAGGCTTGGCCGCTGCCTACGCCGCTGCCTACCTACCCCCCCTGAGCCTTGAAGCCGTGTACGGCCGCCCCTGGCGCCCGGAAAGGCTATGTTTTGGTGGGTGCCGCATTCCCCCTTCCCCAACATGTGGAGCGAGGGCCTGCCAGACCCCAACCGTTCAATGCGCCTTTGCGGTGCTGCGGTTCAGGGAAGGCGGTACGATCGGGGGGCCGGAGCTGGGGAAGTGCCCTTCGCCGCCGTAGGCGGCGCGCAGTGTGGTTGGGCCGCCGAAGGCGGCTCTCCGCATTGCCTGAAACTGGCGGTTTTCCTCGTTTTCCGCGTTGTTCGGCGCCAACTAGCGGTAGGTTAGCGGATTCTATTAGCGGGTTGCGCCACCAAGTGTCCGCACGTTTGGCTGAGTCGGCGCCACCAAGTGTCCGCACCGCGCGCCACCAAGTGTCCGTGGATAAACTTGGCTGCCCACAGCTAGCTGCGGGGTGTGACGACACTCTGCTTCGGAACCGGCGAGGGGCTGTTGTAGAGCACAAGGCCCGCAGGCCATCCTTGCGGATTGAGTTCCTCGCCGACCCGCGCCTCGGGATACACGGTCACCACTTGGCGAAGCGCTTCAAGGAACTTCGACCGGAAAGCTCGTATCCGGGCAAAGCCCTGCCCGAACTGCTCATGCAGCCGGGCCCAAGGCACGAATTGCGGGTCATTACGCGGCACCCGATGAAGGCGCTGCGCCAGCCACGCGTAGACGTCGAGCGCCATTGCCGAGTGCGCGAGCGCGGTAATGGCCTCCTCCTTGAGTGGCACAGCGTGCTTTACGAGGCTGTCGAAATACTCCTGCGACAACCGCACCGATGAGGGCCACAACACCCGTTGCCGGTCGTCCTTCGGAAACCAGAGCTCAAACTCGCCGACGATGTTCGATTTGATCGTGACCGCCCTGCCGTCGCGCCGCAGACCCAGCCGGATTGATGCGGCGGACAGCCGCGAGAGCTGATCCTTAACGGTGCGGAAGGCGCGGCCGTGGGTATCCAGCTTCAGCCGGCGAACGAACCCCCGCAGGCTGTCCTCTAGCTCGATCAGCGGCGAATCTCGCCGAATGGCCTCGGCATTGAGGTGCGACAGGATCAGCCGCGGCTTAGTGCCCCACGGCAGACCGAGCTTGATCCACTATCTGTTTCGGGATGCGCGGCCCGCCCCGCCTCCACCAGCAACGAGACCGAACCCTGCTTGCGCTGCCACTCGCGCACATCGTCGCCTGGATCGCGGTATGGCAAGCAGGTCTGGCAGAACACGGTGTGCTGGAAGAGTAGATCCCGGTCCTCCTCGAGCGCCGCTGCATAGATCAACCGCCGCTGCACGGGTGTCAGCGGCTTGGTGCCGCTTTTTCCAGCACCGCCGGGCAGCTTAACCGTCTCCTTCAAACCCTCGCCCTCGCCCAAAACACCGGCCGCCGGCGCCACCAAGGCCGGGCCTTGGCTTCGATTTTGGCCTCAAGCCAGGCGATTCGGTCGGCCAAGCGCCGGCGCTCCTCCTGGGCGGCTACCCGTTCCTCCCGGAGATCGCCAAGGGCCTGATCGGCCCGGGCTTCAGCCTTGCCGAGCTGCTCGCGCAGCACGGCAATCGTGCCTTCCAGGGCTT
>JAFAHH010000690.1 GCA_019237355.1 Acetobacteraceae bacterium
CGAAGGACATGCCAGCGGCCCTTCGGGCCGTCAGCAGCGTAATCAAGAAAGCCCGGCGGATGGCGGCCGAGTTCCAGACCCATGTCGATGACATGATGCGGGATGCCAATCTTCAAGAGGTGCGGAATCAGATTAGCGAGATCCGCAACTTCGATCTCAAAGGGACAATCGAGCGGGCGGTGGACCCTGATTATTCGATCCGCAATACATTCGCAGACAATCCCCTCGTACCCGACCCGCCCAAGACTCCCCCACCCCCGCCGGCGGTAATCGAGGTTCCGCCATCGCCGGCAGCAGAGGTTGCTGAGCTCGATAAGCCGGCCGCAGCCGAAACAGCCCCATTGGCGGCATCAACCACCAGCGCGGATGAGGAGGAAGCCGAAGCGCCCGCCTTTATTCCACCGGCTTACATTGCCCGGCCGAAGCCGCCTGCCTTCATCCCGCCGGGCACGCATTATCACGACCCGGTTTAGTCCCTTGCTCGATACCGCCAAAAAGCTGCCGGAAGACGATCCGATAAACGACAAGCCGATGCCGTTGCTCGATCACTTGATCGAACTGCGTAGGCGACTGATTTGGTCAGTCGGGGCTTTCCTGATCGCCTTTTTCATCTGTTATCACTTCTCCGGCCACATCTATTCATTCTTGGCGCAACCCCTGGCAAATATCCTGGAATCCAAGACCGGGCACGACCGGCGACTGATTTTCACCGCGCTCACGGAGGCGTTCTTTACTTATGTAAAGGTCGCCTTCTTCGGCGCCGCTTTCTTCTCGTTCCCAATCGTGGCCTCACAGATTTGGTTGTTCGTGGCTCCCGGCTTATATCGCAGCGAGAAGCGCGCCCTGCTTCCGTTCCTGATTGCCACGCCGGTCTTGTTCTTTTTGGGTGGGGCATTGGCTTATTACCTGGTATTCCCAATTGCCTGGCGTTTCTTCCTAAGCTTCGAGACACCGACCGGCGCTGGAGGCCTGCCTATCGAATTGCAGGCCAAGGTAAGCGAATATCTCGATCTCGTCATGAAGCTCATTTTCGCTTTCGGGGTCGCATTCGAGGTTCCGGTTCTGCTGACTTTGCTTGCGAAGGTAGGGATCATCACATCGAAAACCTTGGGGCGGTTCCGGCGCTACGCGTATGTGGGCATGTTCGTGATCGCGGCGATACTGGCGCCTCCCGATGTGATAACCCAATGCGGTCTCGCCTTGCCGCTTATCCTTTTGTACGAAATCTCGATTCTCGCTGCGCGCTGGGTCGAGCCTCGGCCGGTCGAGGCATAAGCAATGCACGACATCCGGGCGATCCGCGCCGATCCGGCGGGGTTTGATGCGGCCCTGGAACGCCGAGGGTTGCCGGCCGAAACTCCTAGCATCCTCGCGCTTGATGCCGAGCGCCGGGCGGCTCTAACCGCGCTCCAGGAGAGGCAAGCGTGCCGGAACGCGCTTTCCAAGCAGGTGGGTCAGGGAAAGCGAAGCGGCGCGGATACGAGCGGCCTGGAAGCCGAGGCCGCGGCGATCCGGGAACAGATGGAGGCACTTGAAAAGCGCGCCGTGGAGATGGACGCGGATATCAGGCTTCGGCTCGAAGCGCTGCCAAACATGCTCGACCCCGATGTGCCCGATGGGGCGGATGAAACCGCCAATGTCGTGATTGCCCAGCACGGCGAGCCTAGGCCGCTGGGGTTTCCGCCCCGCCAGCATTTCGAATTGGGGGAAGCGCTGGGCGAGATGGATTTTGCGCTGGCGGCGAAGCTGGCTGGGTCGCGTTTTGTCGTACTCCGGGGCGCGCTGGCGCGGCTGGAGCGCGCGATCGGTCAGTTTATGATCGATCTGCATACCACCGAGCATGGCTATACTGAGATGTCAGTGCCGCTCCTAGTCAATAGCGAAACTCTCTACGGCACGGCGCAATTGCCGAAATTTGCCGATCAACAGTTCCAGACCACGGATGGGCGCTGGCTTATCCCGACGGCCGAAGTGCCGCTGACCAACATCGTCGCGGGCGAAATCGTCCCTGGACGGGCGCTGCCGCTCCGGGTTACGGCGCTGACCGATTGCTTCCGGAGCGAGGCGGGGGCGGCTGGGCGCGACACTCGCGGTATGCTCCGCCAGCATCAGTTTCGCAAAGTCGAGCTGGTTTCGATCACCCGGCCAGAGCAGAGCGCGGAAGAACACGAACGGATGACGCGCTGCGCGGAGCGGGTTTTGGAATTGTTGGAGCTGCCGTTTCGCCGGGTCGTGCTCTGTGCTGGGGATACGAGTTTTGCTTCGGCCAAGACTTATGATCTGGAGGTCTGGTTACCCGGCCAACAGGCTTGGCGCGAGATCAGCTCATGCTCGAATTGCCGCGAGTTCCAAGCCCGGCGGATGAATGCGCGGTTCCGGGAGGCGGATGGCAAAGGTGTGCATTTCGTCCAGACTTTGAATGGGTCCGGGGTTGCGGCGGGGAGAGCCTTGATTGCGGTGATGGAGAACCATCAGCAAGCGGATGGCTCGATCTCAATCCCACGGGTGTTGTCGGCCTATATGGGTGGGCAGGAGCGGATCGGGCCACGCAGTTAAGGGAGAATCGGGACCCGAAATGGGGCGAAGCAGGAGTGCTAAATTACCGCGTCGTTCAAGGTTTCACGACCAGTGGTTAGCCGTCACGCTTAGTGTGAGCCCTCGCTGGACCGGCTGCTGCACCACAGCCATGTCATTACCATTGGGGGATGGCTATCGATTCGGTCGGTCAATCCGGAACATTGCGAAGAGACGGCGAAGCTAGCCGCCCGGAAGTCGTCGCCGTCAGCGATCACGGGACGGGGTGTTAGGGCCACGATGGCTTGAGAAAGGCCTTCCCGGTTGCTCGACAGCCGCGGATACCACTGATCTCCCGCCCCGAGACCAGTCGGAACCACATCAATACCGGCGAGCCAACGAACCTCCTGTCGCGAAGTGGCGGTCTGCCCTAGTCTCATCGGCGCACCGCGCCGACGAGAGGGCTGCACCGCGCAGAGGCGAGCTAGAGGGAGACGGTATGGACATTGGTTTATTTCTCGACGTCGATAATACGCTCACCGAAGG
>JAFAHH010000684.1 GCA_019237355.1 Acetobacteraceae bacterium
TTGGACTCATGGTTTACGCCCCGTATGGCCGGACGGGAATCTACATGGTGCAAGATGCCCTTCGTTGGCTGAGCCCGTCCGGGGAGCCGCCGCCGGCCCGGCTTGATGTCGCGCGCCGGGTCTTGCGGCATCTGCCCGAAAGTGCCTGGCTGCGGCGCAATACTTGCGTAAGCGACCACTTTGCAGGAGGCGATCCGGGTATCTACGATCTCCTGCTCAATCCCCGGGACGTTCCCTTCGCCGTACCCGCGCTGCATCGATTGCTCGATGAAGCGGGGCTGCGCGCCACATGCTGGGTCGAGCCGATGCGCTACGACCCGGCCGTGTACTTACCCGATCCCAAGCTCCGTGCCCGAATCGAGCGCCTCGATTGGGTCACCCGCGCCGCGCTCGCCGAGGCGCTGGCGGGCAACATGAGCACCCACATCGTCTATTGCGTGCGTGCCACCGAGGGCTGGGACGCCGCTGATCCATTCGCCCCCGAAGCGGTGCCGGTTGCGCGCGAATTACCCGGCCCTGAAATGGCCAAGCATATCCGTCCGGACGGCACATTACCGTTCCTGTTCGAGGGCCTTCGCGTACCCGTCCCACTCCCCTCCCTGGCTCCGGCCATCCTCCGCCTGGTCGATGGCAAGCGCACGGTGGCCGATATTGGATCGGCCCTCGCCGGGCGCGGCGCCGATCAAGCCGCATTCGACCGCGCGTGGCGCGCAACCTTCACCTCGCTCAATCGTGTCAATCGGTTGCTGCTCGCGAGCCCAGCCTGAAGCAGCTCGCGCGTGACCGGATGGCATGCAATTGCAGCGAGCATTTTCCGCCAAACCGACCACCGCTGGCCAGTATAGGCAGCATGTGCGCCCAGCTATATCGAGGCCCTCAAGTTAACCGAGCGGGGGAAGCGACGAATGAAGCTCAGCGCGCGCAATCAGATCAAGGGCAAAGTAGCCGGCGTCCAGAAGGGCCAGACGACGGGGCACGTCCGCATCGATATCGGCAATGGGGTGGTTATAACCTCGTCGATAACCAATGAGGCTATTGACGATCTCGCCCTCCAGGTTGGCGATGATGCAATCGTCGTGATCAAAGCCTCCGATGTTATGGTCGCAAAATAGTGCGCCCTCACTTCCTGGCCGCGGCATTCCTCGGGGTTTTGCTGGTTACAGCGGCGCATCTCCCGCTGGCCTTCGGCCAAAGCATCGTCATCACTCAATCGCTGGAGCAGACGCACGCACTTGACCCGGCCGAGCTCCAAAAGTTCCCGGCGGTTGAACAGCGCGTATCGTTCCATACCGGCCATGGGACCGACGAGGCCACCTACACAGGGGCGCTGCTCTGGTCGGTCCGGAGCCTTGGACGGCGAGCCACGGGCTCGCCTGCGCCGAATCGTAACCGTCTCGGGTCGTGACGGATATACGGCCGCCCTGGCGCTCGCCGAGATTGACCCTGAGTTCGAGGGCAAGCAGGTATTGCTGGCGTATCGGCGGGACGGCGAGCCAATGCCCGGTAATCAATTGCGTCTCGTCGTACCGGGTGATCGCCGGGGCGGGCGCAGCGTGCGTGACGTGGTGAAAATGGAATTGCGCTAGAGCACGATGGCTTGCAGCGATTTCAGTTGCTGCAATCCGCTGAGCTTGACAATCCCGGGCACCGGCGCGAATGTCAGCAACCAAAATAGCATCAGGCGGCGACCGGCGTATTTGCCGAGAGCCACGCCGCCCTTGCGGCATTGGCGAATGGGCCCGGCCGGCATCGGTGACGGTTGGCGTCTGGCTTGAGACGCCCAACAACAAAACCGAGTGGGCGGTGGTGGTGGATACCCATCGTTACAAATAATATCAGAACCGAAAAACGGAGGAAATAGTATGCAGCTCAACCGTGACGAGTTGATGCAAGCCTACCAGCAAATGCGGACAATCCGCGAGTTCGAGGAGCGCGTGCACGAAGAGTTTGCCGCTGGCAACATTCCCGGCTTCGTGCACCTCTACGGCGGCGAAGAGGCGTCGGCTGTGGGCTTCTGCATGCATCTCGGCAAGCGTGACTACATCGCCAGCACGCATCGCGGCCACGGCCACTGCATCGCCAAGGGCTGCGACACCCGAGGCATGATGTTCGAAATCTTCGGCAAGAAGGAAGGCCTATGCGGCGGCAAGGGCGGGTCGATGCATATCGCCGATCTTGATACCGGTATGATGGGCGCCAACGGCATCGTGGGCGGCGGGCCGCCGCTGATCTGCGGCGCCGGCTTGATGGCGAAGACGCTGAAAACCGGCGGTGTTGCTATCGCTTTCGTCGGCGACGGCGCTTCGAACCAGGGCACGACCCTCGAAAGCTATAACTTGGCGAAAGTGTGGGACCTGCCCGTGATCTTCGTTGTTGAAGACAACGGCTACGGCGAAGCGACCGCCTCCTCCTGGGCTGTGGCTGGCACGCAAGTAGGCCGCGCCGCTGGGTTCGGCATGCCAGCCTTCCAGGTTGACGGGCACGATTTCTTTGCCGTCCACGAGGTCGCACGGGAGGTCGTCCAGCGTGCCCGGGACGGTCACGGTCCGAGCCTCGTCCACGTTCAGTTCGCCCGCTACTTCGGCCATTTCGAGGGCGATGCGATGACCTACCGGCTCTCGGACGAGGTCGCGCATCTGCGCGCCGACCGCGATTGTCTCATGCTGTTCCGCCAACGAGTGCTCGATGCGGCCCTGCTCGAAGCGGGCGATCTCGACCGGATCGACCAGCAGGTGAAATCGCATATCGACCAGATCACGGCCGAAGCCAAGTCGGGAGCAACCCCGACCGAGGCTGACCTGCTTACTAACGTTTACGCATCCTACTGAACGGAGGCGGGTGCAATGTCCAAGAAGAGCTACCGTCAGGCAATCAACGAGGCGCTCCGGCAGGAGATGGAACGTGATCCCCGGATCGTTGTTATAGGCGAGGACGTCGCAGGCGGCATGGGCGCCCCGGGCGCGGAGGATGCCTGGGGCGGAGTGCTTGGCGTCACCAAGGGCCTGCTGCCCAAGTTCGGCCGCGAGCGAGTGCTCGATACACCGATTACCGAGAGTTCCTTCGTCGGCGCGGCAGCCGGCGCGGCGGCATCGGGCCTGCGCCCGGTCGTCGAGCTGATGTTCGTCGATTTCTTCGGCGTGTGCTTCGATCAGATCTACAACCAGGCCGCCAAGTTCCGTTACATGTTCGGCGGCAAGGCGACCACCCCGCTGGTCATCCGCACCATGTACGGCGCCGGCTTCCGCGCCGCGTCGCAGCACAGCCAAGCCCTCTACAACGTCTTCACGCATATCCCGGGGCTGAAGGTCGCGCTGCCCTCAAACGCCTACGAGGCCAAGGGACTGCTGATTCAAGCAATCCGCGATGACGATCCCGTCGTCTTCTTTGAGCACAAGGCGATGTATGACGCCGAAACGGATGTTCCTGACGAGCCTTACACGATCCCCTTCGGCGAGGCGAATGTCAGGCGTGAGGGCGATGACGTGACCATTATTACTATGGGACGAATGGTAGAGTTCTCGAACCAGGCCGCCGAGAAGCTCTCAAAGGATAGGATCTCGTGCACCGTGGTCGATTTACGCACGACCTCGCCGCTCGATACGGAGACGATCCTCGAGACCGCGGCCG
>JAFAHH010000333.1 GCA_019237355.1 Acetobacteraceae bacterium
AGGGCGGCGACTGCTCCTCAGACTCCTACTGTTATCCCTGATGTGACCGATCTGGCTGATACGGCAGGCGCGTGGCCCTGGCTGGCTATAGTGGGGCTCGGCCTCTTTCATGGGCTGAACCCCGCCATGGGCTGGCTGTTTGCCGTGGCGCTGGGTCTGCATCGCCAGAGCTGCCGGGCCCTATTGCTCGCGCTGCCGCCAACCGCGCTCGGTCATCTGCTTGCGATCTGGCCGGTCGCCGCGTCGGTGTTGGCACTCAGGGTCGTCGTCGCCGCGAATACGCTGCGGCTCGCCGCAGGCGGCGTGCTCGCCGGGTGGGCGCTGTATCATTGGCTTTACGGCCATCGCCGCCGGGTGCGGGTCGGCATGAAGACAGGATTCGCGGGGCTTGTCCTCTGGTCGTTCCTGATGGCGAATGGACACGGCGCCGGGCTGATGCTGGCCCCCGCGCTCATGCCGCTCTGTGGCACTGCTATGGCAGGCCGTTCATGGCTGATCGGCCTGCTTGCGATCGGCACGCACGCACTCGCAACCTTGGCCGCGACCGGGCTGGTGGCCCTCGCCGTCTATTACTGGGTGGGACTTGGCGTGCTGCGACGGGGCTGGATCAATTTCGACCTGCTCTGGAGCGGCGCGCTAGGCGCCGTTGCCCTGTTTCTAATCGTATCCTGCGCGTGAGGCGAGCGCGCATTATCATTGCCTGGCCCTCAAGCAGTTACAGCAGAACTCATTGCATCTCGAGCAGCTTTCGAGTGCGCTGACTGAGCTCAAGCGATCCGCAGTCCCCTGCGCGTTCAGCGATAAACCGGATATTCCCCGGGTCGCGGGGGCGCGTCGACCGGAACGATCATGCGCCCGATGGGCCAAAGTGCGATGCCCGCCAGCTTGAGGTGCGCCCAAGCGAAGGGCAGGCCGATAATCGTTAGAGCCAGCGCGGCGGCCTCAATCACATGCCCAAGCGCCAGCCACCACCCGGCAAAAACAAGCCAAAGCACGTTGCCAATAAAGCCCAGCGGGCCCGTACCAAGATCTTCTTGGCCCGTGTACTCGGCCCGGGAAACGACGCGTTGGCCGAAAGGGAGAAGGGTATAGAGGGCGATGTTCAGTGCCGCCCGCGTCCAAGGCAGGCCGATGATGGTAATGGCCAGGATAACTGCGGCAAGCACCCAAGCCGCCGCCATCCACACCCCACCCGTTATTAGCCAGAGCACATTGAGCAAGAGACGCAGCGCGGACATGTATTCCCCCCTTCCTTACCCAGCCGGGAGGAGCGCCCTCCCGGCACAGAGGCCTTCGCCGGCAGAGATGGTGCGCGCTGACCGTTATTCCACGCCAAAGAATCCCGTTAGCAGGCGAGCCTGTCTGGCCGCCACCCTTATGGGTGATGCGGCAGGCAGGCCGCTACTTGCCTGAATATCGTGCGCTGCGGGCCGAGGTTCCGGATCTTCTGACGCTCTTCACGACGCCGGACCTTGCGACGGAAATCACCCTGCAACCGATTCGTCGAGTGACATGGGTTTAGCGCCGAGGCGCGACTATATATATGATCCTCCTTCAAGGCTTTCGGAGAGGCTTGGCTATGTCTGCGACGATGATGAAAACCCCCGGACCGGATCATCCCATCACGATCGCAGCGACGCCAGGAAGGGTGCGCGTGCTCTTCGGCGGCCGGGTCATTGCCAATAGCGCCCGGCCAAAGATTTTACGTGAAGCGAAATTGCCGGAGGTAATCTATATTCCACGGGACGACGTGGACTGGACCGCGTTGGAACGGACAGACCACCGTTCCCATTGCCCCTATAAGGGACGCGCGAGCTATTTCAGCATCCATGTCGATGGCCGGGTATCCCAGAATGCGGCTTGGAGCTACGAAACCCCCTACCCGGCCATGGCCGAAATCGCCGAGTACATCGCCTTTTATCCCGACCGCGTGGACGCAATCGAAGTCGAAAGACCCAGTTAGAGCGCGATCGCTTGAGATGGAACCTGAACCGCGCTCTTTGAAAAGCCTACAGGAAGATGGGCTCGATCCGCGCCATCAGCCTCTAAATCACGTGGAACAGGTAAAGCAGGATCAGAATGGGAATCGGGATTCCCAGCAACCAGAGCAACACGTACCGCATGGACACCCCTCCGCGTTATCTCTGTTCCGAAACGCTGCGGCCCGGCGCGAGTTGCCAAAACCATAGCTATTTCGATCTCCCTATGAGCCATACCCTTTCCATCTTTCTGCCAACGCGACTAATCTTTCGAAGCCCAGATCAAGTGTGATGGCGAGCGCCGCCACGATACTCGCGCCCTGAATCACATAAGCCAGATTCGCCGCATTGAGGCCGAGAATGATGGGTGTGCCCAACGTGCGCACCCCAACCGCTGAAGCGATTGTCGCCGTGCCCACGTTCACGATTACCGAGATGCGCAACCCAGCCAGGATTACCGGAGCTGCGAGCGGCAGCTCGATCCAGGCCAGAAGCTGCACGGGGTTCATGCCCACCCCGCGCGCCGCATCCCGGATTGGCCCAGGGATGCCATCTAACCCCGCCAACGTGTTTTGCAGGATCGGAAGCAGACCATAGAGCCCGAGCGCAATCATTGCCGGTAATGCGCCATAGCCTAAAACCGGAACCGCCAACGCAAGCACCGCTACTGGCGGCACGGTTTGGCCACCAGCGACAAGCATCTCAGCTAAGCCCCGGAAAGCGGCGCCGGTGGCGCGCGTAACCAGAACCCCCAAGCCGATGGCGATTACCGCAGCGGCCGCGCTCGAGGCTGCGACAAGGCCCAGGTGCAGCGCCGTCAACGTGGCGAAACTGTCCTGCTGATACACCGGCCGCTCGAGTTCCGGAAATGCCGCCGCAAATACCGGCTGCAGCGCAGGCATGCCGAAAACCAGGGCAATCAGGAAGCCCAAGCTGATCGCGAACCCCTTCATGCCCGGCCTTGCATAAGATCGGCAGCATAGAGCACACCGATGATAGGCCCGCCGCGATCAGCGACAGGGAGCCGGTCCACTCCCCGCTCGATCATCAGCGAAAGCGCGTCGCGAAGGTTGATCTCCTTGCTGATCGGTTCCCCAGGCGCGGTCTCGCGCGCCCGCAACCGGTCTTCGGCTGTATATAGGGACAATAGGCGCAACCCTATATCGCTGCCAACGAAACTCTGCACGAAATCATCCGCCGGCGCAGCCAAGAGCCGGCCTGGAGTATCAAACTGAACCAGCTTGCCCTTGCGCAGCAGGGCTATCCGGGTGGCGAGCCGGAGCGCCTCTTCAATATCGTGTGTCACAAAGACGATTGTCTTGCCTGTCGACCGGTGGATGCGAGCGAGTTCGGCTTGTAAGCTGCTGCGCGTGACCGGGTCGAGAGCACCGAAGGGCTCGTCCATGAGCAACATCTCCGGGTCGGCGGCCAGAGCGCGGGCCACGCCGACCCGTTGCTGCTGTCCCCCCGAAAGCTGGTGCGGGTAGCGCTCCCACATAGCCGCCGGATCAAGATCGAGTAGGTGAAGCAGCTCGTCTATCCGGCGTTCAATTCGTTCCCGGGGCCAGCGCAACAGACGCGGCACGGTTGCGATGTTGCGTGCAATGGTCCAGTGCGGGAATAACCCTACCGACTGAATAGCGTAGCCGATCCGGCGCCGGAGGGTTTGCGGCGGTATATGCCTCACTTCTTCGCCATCCAACCGAATTGTACCCCCGCTCGGCTCGATCAGCCGATTGATCATGCGCAGTAAGGTGGACTTGCCGGACCCAGATGGGCCCATAAGCGCGCAGAATTCCCCAGCTTCTACCGTAAAGGTTACATCGTCAACGACGCGCGCCGGACCGTAAGCACGCGTGATGTGTTCGAATGCAATCACGCGGCCTGAGGGGCGAGCAAGCGTAAGATCGTGTCCGCGGCCACCGCCATGAGCACGACGGGAATGATGCCGAGCAGCATCAGATCGAGCGCGTTGGCAAACAAGCCCTCGAACATGATCGCCCCGAGCCCGCCGGCCCCGACCAGGGCGGCTATCACCGCAAGCCCTATGGTCTGGACGACCGTGATCCGCAAGCCGGACAGAAAGACAGGAAAGGCCAAAGGTGTTTGCACATGCAATAAGATTTGCGGCGAAGTCATACCCATTCCGCGTGCTGCTTCCATCACATCCGTGGGTACGGCATCGAGACCAGAAGCGGTATTCCGGGCGATAGGCAATAGGGCGTAGAGCGTGAGCGCGATGATCGCCGGGGCAAGCCCGACGCCGCCAAGCCCGAGCGCGGCTAAAGGCGGTATCAAAAGACTGAACAGCGCAATCGATGGTATCGTCTGAACCAGATTCAGGAACGCGAATATCTTACCGCGCGAAGGCGGGAAGAAATACGCGGCCGCCCCAAGCGGAACGCCAACGAGCAGGGCCCCCGCGATCGCGATCCCGACGAGCAGAAAATGCCGGGCTACGGCCGCGCTAAAGACTTCATGCCGGCCGGCATATTCGCGCATAATCGAAAGTTGGTTCAGCACGCCGCTCCACAGCAGCAGCGTCAGCAACACCAGGGCTGCGATGGCAAAAACAGCGCGCCAGAGATTAGCGAGATCCCGGAGCTTGTCGGCGAAAATGAGAAGCGCGGCGACGAGCATGACCCAGAAGCCGGAGCCGAGCGACGTACGGGCGCTCGGCGGAGCATGGGAAGCCTGGGTATCTGCCTCAAGCCCGGCCAAAATTAGCAGTCCGGCGGCCATTCCTAGCGCTGCGACAGCGAGCACGGCCGCAAGCGATGCGGATCGCGCGGCCAGAATGCCGGGGATGAGGATGGCGGCAGGCATCAGCAGCACGAGATGCCAGCCGGACAACGCTGTGCCGAACGGGATCGGGCTGCCGGAAATAAGCCGGTTGGGAGCCTGTGCGAGGAAGGGAAGAAAGATTGCGCCGCACAGCCCGGCGGCGACCAGAAGCAGCAACACCGGATCAACGCCGTGCCACCGCATCGCTTGCTAGGCCGCTAACGGCTTGGGCCAATGCAAGACCCGGTGAACGAATCCTACGATTGGCGCGAGTGTTTGCTCCGGCATCTCCAGATGCGGCGAATGATGCGCGCCTGGCAAGATGATGGTTTGGGTTGGCCCGCCGGCTTTCCGGGCCGCGAATCGAACTTGCTCTTCGGTTGCATGCTCGTCGTATTGACCCTGCATCACCAGCATGGGCGCCCGGATCTGGCTGAGCTCCCGGCTTATATCAAAGCTGTGGAACTGCGGATTGAGCCAGGTATCGTTCCATCCGAAGAAAGCTGTATCGGGATCGGCGTGATGCCGGGCCAGCCGGTCGCGCAGATCGCTTTCGAACCATCTGCGGCGCACGGCGGCGACACCTTCGACCTGCTCTTCCTCTACAAAGAAATGCGCGGCGATGAGAACCAGGCCCCTTACGCGCGGATCATTCTCCGCCCCAGCGATGGCTGCGATTGAACCGCCGTCAGAATGGCCGATCAGCACGCATCGCGCGATCCCAATTCCGTCGAGAACCCGCGGCACCAGCCGGGCATCATCATGCAAATAGGTCAGCGGACGCGGCAGTTGCACCGTATCGGAATGGCCGTAGCCGAAACGGGAATAGGCAAAAACGCCGCACCCCGTCGCTGCCGCAAGGCGGACCGGGAAGTCGCGCCAGATGGTGACCGAGCCCAGCCCTTCATGCAGCAGAACAAGGCTGGGCGCCTCCTCGGGCCCCGGCCCCCACCAGGCCGTTTCCAGCCGGCCCTCGGGAAGGATCATCTCCTGCCGCTGGGGCTCTGGGTACTGCGGCGTCATTCGCCGGGCCGTGCGCTTGATGGTCTCAAGTCGGAGCCGTCTACCTCGAGCTTTCTCACCCCCGACCGGCCGGCAAATGACCCGAGCAAGCGGCGCAGCCCTGCCCATTGCTGCCGGAAATACCCGCCCGTCGCGAGCGACTCCTCAGCCGAAGGGTCGCCGGTCGGCGTGTAGTCGCGGGAAAAATCGGCAGTGCCGAAAATCATGTCCCAGATTGGGAGGATCGCGCCGTAATTGCAGCTCCGCTGCCCAGCCGCCAGCACCCCAT
Organism: Acetobacteraceae bacterium; assembly: GCA_019237355.1. Taxonomy (GTDB): domain Bacteria; phylum Pseudomonadota; class Alphaproteobacteria; order Acetobacterales; family Acetobacteraceae; genus JAFAHH01. The sequence goes on from JAFAHH010000333.1 coordinate 6,055, forward strand.
GGTGCGCCCGATGAAAGCGCGGCGAGATAAGCAGCCGTTCCCCAAGCCAGCCGAACGAAAGGCGCGCATTGGCGTGGGAAAGGCTTTCCAGGAACCGGAGCACGAGCACAAGCAACGGAAACTGCAGCGGCGGTATCCCGATCAGCAGCGCGACCGCCCCAAACCAAAGCGCCGACAGTACATCGTCCAGGACGTGGTTTCGGTCATCCGACCAAAAAGTCATTTGACGCTGCGCGTGGTGCAGCGAATGCAGTGCCCACCACCATGGAATCACGTGCGACAAACGATGCCGCCAGTAATCGGCACAATCCAGAACCACAGCATAAATCACAAAGGTGAGGACGGGATGGCCCAAGAGACCCGGGAAGAGCCGCTCCAAGGTTGGGCCAACATAACCGTGATCGGCGAGCCAGCCGGTCAGCGCCACTTGAGCCTGGTAGAACAAGACAAAAGTAAACAGCGGCAGAATTCCGACGCGCGAGATAATTGTGTAGATTATA
>JAFAHH010000545.1 GCA_019237355.1 Acetobacteraceae bacterium
TCGGCCGAGGCGAGCCCCAAATTGGGAGAGCCCGTGCTGCATCTATTTGAACCGGGCGCAAACTCCACCCACTGCCTTGCAGCATTCACCAGGCTTGAACACGGCTGGTTTCGATAATTTTCCCTGAGATACTGCGCCCAAACCAACGCTGAACCCGCTGCCTGTGGTGAGCGGAATCACCTCGGGCACAACAATCGTCGCTCGCAGGCCGGGCCACCGGCGCAATCTCGTGCTCTCGGGAGCTAGGTACACCGTCCCTCCAACTGACTTGCTTGCGATCGTAACGCCAGGCGATTGAAAGAATTGAGCCTCGCCTTCAAAGCTCTCAAGCGTAGCTGGCCGTATCGTTTTAAACTCCGCGAACGATCCGGCCGCCGAAATCGAACCAGGTGGGGTGGTCACCTTAGGTAATGTGATCGCAAGACCTCCCCCTATGTAATAATAGAGCCCGCATTGACCTTGAACATCATCGACGATCTGGAACACCAGAGCATCGATCTCGACCAGAACAGCGGCGCTCGCGCCTCTGAACACGCGAATACGCCACTGCGTTGACCCGGGGCTTGCCGGACGGGGGACCGGTACCGGGAGCGGCTGAGGCGTGTAACTGGGCCGGTGCGCGACGACCCGCGCAGCGCGATAGTACGCATCCTCCCCGGTTTCCGGGGAGTCTAGGAAACCATGGAACTTGGTATCGACTTCAACGCTGCTATCCAAAGCAGGATTCCTCATGAAGCGTTCAAAGAAGAATGCAGCGACGGCTTGCTCACGCAGCACCGATAGAATGTCGTTGTGCCGTTTGGTTCCCGTGTGGGATGCGTAGCCGTCTATGCTGACCTTCCAGGGGCGCTCACCGGGATTGGCTGTTTGCTTGCGTTCAGGCAGGTGATCAGCCATCCACCTGACCACATCCCCAAGCCATGTGACGTGGTTAGGTTTCAACGCCTCATCATCTATATCGAAATCAAATAGCCATCCATCCCTGATTTGAGCATCACCGGTAGGCCGCTCGTAAACCAGGCCGCCTGCCGTTAAACCGGGACGCCTATAAAATTGCCCCATGACCTCCTCCTGATGCAACGGCCCGGATGGCTACTCGTCACTGTTTGCATGGCGTGACCGGGACCGCATCGCGCCAGCGCGATGGGAACCCGGAATGCTCGCCAAACCAAGCTAGAGCGGTTCCATTTGCACGGAAACCGCTCTAGTAAGCTACACCTTCTTATTCTGCTTGATGTCCCACCCGTACGTAGCGGGGGTCGTCTTACCTTTCTCGTCGCGGCTCGTGAACTTGAAGGTAAACTTCGTAAAGTTCAGCGCCACGCTCTCATGCGGCAAATCACTTCCGTTGCCGCTCTCCGAAAAGTTCGAGACCAAAACATCTGCAAGCTCGAAGCTGGAGAACTCTTGCGTATCTCCCTCTTGCGTGCCGACCACATAAACGGTCGCCTTGTCGATATGTTTGCCAGACGCGCAAGCCTCGAATAACTTTATCGAAGACTTGTCGACACGCTTAGTGAAAGTAACTTCCGAGAATTGCGCCTTGTCGCCCAGCTTTTCGGTTGCGACCCCAGTGATATGCGTAAAGGCGCGCGAAACCCCCCAATGGAGGCTTTCCGCCTCGATCTGGTCCTTGTGGCTCGATTCGGTCACCGAGCCCTTGATCCCATCGATGTCGATGTAAATAGGCATAGCCTTGCTCTCCCTTGCTGGTAGATTACTGCACGTCGTAACGGAACGACCCTGATTCCGACATTCCAACGGATACGCTTTGCACCGGCGCGCCCTCCGCTAGGCGTGCCAGCACCTCTGCCGATAGTTCAGGTAATAAGCTGCGCGAGAGGATGTGCTCCACATTGCGCGCCCCCACAGAGCTCTCAGTACACCGCGCGGCGATCGCCTCTGCCACAGCCGGTTCGTACTCGAAATTTGCTCGGTACGCCTCCCGCACCCGGGGTGCGATCCGGCCGAGCTGTAAGCCTACGATCTGCCGGATCGTCTCCGGAGAAAGCGGCATGTAAGGCACCAAGGTCACGCGACCCAGGAACGCCGCCTTGAAATATTTCATTAGTTCAGGCCGCAACGCCTCGGCGAGGCCAGCGGCATCCGGCGCCGTATCAGGATCGGCGCAGAGTTTGGCGATCAGCTCCGTGCCGGCGTTCGAAGTCATAATCATAACGGTGTTCTTGAAATCGATATCCCGGCCCTCGCCGTCCTTCATCTGGCCTTTGTCGAACACCTGGTAGAAAACATCCTGCACGCCCGGGTGCGCTTTTTCCATTTCGTCCAGCAGCACCACCGAGTAAGGCCGCCGCCGCACCGCTTCGGTCAGCACTCCGCCTTCGCCATACCCCACATAACCCGGCGGGCTGCCCATCAGCAGGCTGATTTTATGCTCCTCCTTGAACTCGCTCATGTTGATCGTGGTCAGGTTCTGCTCGCCGCCATAAAGCAGCTCCGCCAAGGTCAGCGCGGTTTCGGTCTTCCCGGTCCCTGACGGGCCAACCATCAGGAACACGCCGATCGGCTTGCGGGGGTCGGTAAGCTTGGCGCGCGAGGTATGGATTGCTTGCGCGACCGATTGAAGGGCATATGGCTGACCGATGATTCGCTGCTCCATTGCGCCCTTGAGCTGCAGCACGGTGCGGATTTCATCGCTGCGCATCCGGCCCGCGGGGATACCCGTCCAGCTTGACACAATCTCCGCCACCGCCTGGCCGTCCACGACGGGAAAGATCAGCGGCTGCTCACCCTGAAGCGCACGCAGCCGGGCCATCTGCTGCGCGAGTAGCGCGCGTGCCCTATCCTTGTTTCTGCCATCCGGCGCCTCGATCCCGGCGCGGATTTTGTCGATTTCCGCAACCAGCGCCTTCTCTTCTTCCCAGCGCGCTTGCAGCCCGGCCAGCTGATCCGCCAGCCGCGCGCGTTCCCCGGAAAGCTCGCTCCGCCGCGCGCTGTGATCGGCGCCCGAGGCACTCTCGCGATCCAGGATTGCGGTTTCCGTGTCGATCAGCGCGATGCGTCGCTGGCGGTCCTCGACCGGCGCGGGAATGGCCGATTGGCTCATGGCCACGCGCGCGCACGCCGTATCGATCAGCGAGACGGCCTTATCTGGAAGCTGACGGCTCGGGATGTAACGGGCGGAGAGGCACACCGCCTGCTCGACCGCCTCATCCAAAATGCGAACCTTGTGATGTTGCTCGAGCAGCGAAACGAGCCCGCGCACCATCGCGATCGCGACCTTTTCCGTAGGCTCATCGACCTTGACCACCTGGAAGCGCCGGGTCAGGGCCGCATCCTTTTCGAAATATTTCTTATATTCCGCCCAGGTCGTGGCCGCGATGGTGCGCAACTCGCCGCGGGCGAGCGCTGGCTTCAATAGATTTGCGGCGTCGCCCTGCCCGGTTGAGCCTCCGGCGCCAATGAGCGTGTGCGCCTCGTCGACGAACAGGATGACCGGTTTGGGGCTGGCTTTGGTTTCTTCAATGACCGATTTCAGCCGGTTCTCGAATTCGCCCTTCACCCCAGCCCCGGCTTGCAGCAGGCCGAGATCCAAGGTGCGCACCACCACATCCCGCAACGCGGGCGGAACGTCGCCCTGGGCGATGCGCAGGGCAAAACCTTCCACGACGGCGGTTTTGCCAACGCCGGCTTCACCGGTCAGGATCGGATTGTTTTGTCGCCGGCGCATGAGAATATCGATGATCT
>JAFAHH010000597.1 GCA_019237355.1 Acetobacteraceae bacterium
TCGAGCCGGGCCAAGTCAGCCTTCACGAGGTGGCTGAACATCCGGCACTGCAGCTCCCGAATCACCAGCAGCACCAGCCGTTGCACTTCAGTGTTTTGTAAATATTGAGAAACGGCCTTCACCGACGTAACGGCAAGGACAAGGACCGGGATTTGGTACAGGATCCGGCGATCGCGGTTCTCGAACATCCTGAACGCATGATCGATGAGCACCGGATAAAGCGCGGTCGTGCCCGCCATCACTGCCGTGAAGAGCAGGATAAGGGTAAGCTGGCCGCGATGCCTGGTCAGATGCTCCCGCCACAGCCGAACGAGAAGAGCGCGGGTCGATTCGTTCGCAAGGGCTGGTGCGACGAGAGTGGCGGGGGTTAGCGCATCCATAATACGCCTGTATCACAATTGCGCGGATCGGGCGCTATTGGGAAGGCGCGGAGCGACCCCACCTGCAGCGCATCGATGCAAGCAATCGACCCGCCGTCGTAATTCTTCCCGGCACGCGGACGCATCAGCGGAGCACCCTCCCTGCATCCACCACTCCCGCACCTGCCGTATCAAGTCGCCGACTCGCGGGCCCGGCGGTACCCCAAGCGCTACTACATCCTTTCCGCCGAGAGGGAACACCGGCGTCGGCACCTGAATGAGCCGGTTGCGCAGCTCAGACCACGCAGCGCTGCCATCACCTTGGAGCCAGGTCCGGGCGAGCAAAGTCTCCTTCGGCGTATTCGCCAGGGCGCGCCGGAGCGCTGCATCATCCCAGCTGGGGTCGGGCGGCGGCCCGTCAACCCAGGCCAGAAGCTGGTCGCGCTCGGCCCCTGAGAGCTTCAGGCGATCGGCTAGCACCCCTGGGTCACCCGTCCGCAGAGCCGCGAGTCGGAGCAGCGGATCCGCCGGCGCCCCCGCCTCGATCAGGCGCGCCAGGGCGGCTGGGTCAGCGCCTCCGGGCATGATGACCTCCAACACGCCAAGCTCATCCATCAGAGTGAGAGCGCCTCGCGGATCAGCGGCCGCCAGAATCCGCTTCAGTTCGCTCCATACGCGCTCGGCCGATAAGACTGAGATGCCGGGAATGCCGGCCCTGATGGCAGCGATAGCCTCGCTGTCCGGCTGACCGCGATTGTAGCGCGCAAAAAAGCGAAAAAACCGCAGGATGCGGAGATAATCTTCAGCAATTCGCGATGCGGGATTGCCGACAAAGCGCACCCGGCCGGCCCGCAGGTCCAGAATCCCGCCAAAATAATCATAGACCGCGCCATCAGGCGCGAGCGACATGGCATTGATCGTGAAGTCCCGCCTTGCGGCATCCTCGCGCCAATCATCGGTGAACCCGACCCGGGCACGGCGGCCATCCGTCTCCAGATCGCGACGGAGCGTCGTGATCTCGAAACCGCGTCCGCCGGCAGCCGCGGTAACCGTTCCGTGATCGAGGCCAGTGGGGATGGCTCGGATTCCCTCTCGCTGCAGTGCCCGGAGCACTTCCTCCGGGCGCCAAGGCGTTGCTAAGTCGATGTCCGCGACCTCTAGCCCGGCGAGGGTGTCGCGAACACAGCCCCCCACCAGCCGTGCGTCCGGAAGCGCTGCGAGTACGGCCCGCAGGGGCGGATCGGCGAGAAAGGACGGGGGCGGAATCCGCAGGGCCGGGGATTCAGTCACTCGGTTTAACGTGCCCAGGGATAATGCGGCCTCCTTCGACATGTGCCGGCACATAGGTGCCGCCCGGCGGGTTCCGCTCGGCAGAAGACATCCAAAAAAGGCCCGCTGCCAGCAACAGCAAGGTCGCCGCCGCGATCCCCACTATTGCGGGAGAAGGACCGCCGACAGCCGCTAGTACGCGCCACGCTACAAGGGCGGCAATCGGAGCCAGTAGCAACGCCACCTCAGCCAGCCGGAGCACCGAACGCCTCCTCCGCCCGCAGCACGTGCGCGAGATGCACCAAAATCGCAGCAGTGGCGCCCCAAATATAGTGATGGGGATGCGGCCAGACCCAAAATTCGCGCCACCGCCCGCGGTAGTAAGCCCGGCGCCGCCTGGGCGCCTCTGGGTCGAGCAGGACCGCCATCGGCAACTCGAACACCGCCTCGACCTCGTCCGGCGAGGGCGAAAGATCGAGCTCCGGAGGCAGCAGGCCGACCACGGGGGTTACACGAAACCCGGTGCCGGTCACGTAATCGACCAGCCGGCCAATCAGCTCAACCTTCCTTGGATCTAATCCGATCTCCTCCTCCGCTTCCCGCAACGCGGCGGCCTCCGCGTGTTGGTCGGCTGGATCGATGCGGCCGCCGGGAAAGCTTACCTGGCCGCCGTGTTGTGAAAGGTGCGCAGTGCGCTTCGTCAGCAACACACCGGGCGCGGGACCGCTGACAATCGGCACCAGCACGGCCGCCGGGACCAGCCCCGGCCCCACTAGGTCCGCCGCATCATCGGATCGGGCTGGCGCGGAAATTAGGTCAGCCGGTCCCGCATCCTCTGGCGCGATGCCAGAGCGAGCAAGGCGTGCCAAGCGGGCCCGCAAGTCTTCGGAATTCAAGCCAGACGCGGTCAGCCCGCCCCCGGTGCGAGCTCGCCGAGAGGGAAGAACTTGCCGTTGCTCCAAACTCCCAACATGCGCTTGCATCCAACCCACTCCGGCACGGCGAGCGCCACAAGCTCGTAGTAAACGGGCCGGCTAATCCGGGCCTCAACCCCGAACCGCCCTGCGCCCGGCCGGATGAGCACGTAGGGGGTAGGCTCGCAGTTGAGTATGTTGTGTGCGACCCGTATTGGATGGTCCGGCCCGGCCGTAACCACCTGATCGACATTCGTGCGGAACGAGAGACGCTGCTCGCGGCCCGATCCGGCCCAATCGAGCTCTTGAACGACGAAGGGCGCATCCTCGACGTCAATCCTACCTCGTTCGGCCGGCGTCTCGAGCCACCACGTTCCGTCGCTTTCGCGCCTGAGCACGCTGGCGAAGAGGCAGACCAGCTCTTTGCGGCTAATCGGACTCCCACGATAGAGCCAAGTGCCGTCCCGGCGAATAAGAAACGGAAGGTTGTCCAAATCGGCCCGGCGGCGCTTCGAGCCATGTGGACCCTGGTCAGCCAGGGGCGGTCGTCCCGCGCGATCTGTTGTTCCATTGCGCAGCGACAGAACCTCGGCCACCTGTTTCCCCCCGGTCTCGTTGCACCGATATAGGGAGCGCGACGTGGTCCTTGGAAGGGCCTATGATCCGCGCAGCGCGCTTGGTAATCGACGCTGGGCGAAGTGGAAGCATCCAACCCGCCGCACACAACCTGTCTGAGGCTTCGGATACCAATGCCATCTCCTTTCCATGCCGCAGCTTTTGGCGGCTCCTTCGCAACATCGCCGGGCGACCCCCATGCGATCGTACAACAAGCCGATGCTGTAGCAGCCCGGATCGCGGCGGCACGAGCGGCGGTGGGCCAGGTTATCTTTGGCCAGGATGAAGTTGTCGATCACACGCTCATCACGCTACTCTCCGGCGGCCATGCGTTACTGGTCGGTGTGCCCGGGCTTGGCAAAAGCCGGCTGGTTGAGACCCTCGGCGTGGTAATGGGGCTCGGCACCAAACGGGTGCAATTCACCCCCGACCTCATGCCTGCCGATATCACGGGCAGCGAGGTCCTCGACGAGAGCGAAGGCCGGCGCAGCTTCCGCTTTGTTGCCGGCCCGGTGTTCTGTCAGTTGCTCATGGCCGATGAGATCAACCGTGCAAGCCCCCGCACGCAATCCGCGTTGCTGCAAGCGATGCAGGAGCGTCGGGTTGCCGTGAGCGGGGTCGAGCATGTGCTGCCGCGGCCTTTCCACGTGCTGGCCACGCAAAACCCGATTGAGCAGGAGGGCACTTACCCGCTCCCCGAGGCACAGCTCGACCGGTTTCTGCTAGAAATCATCGTTGGCTACCCGGATCTCACGGCGGAGCGGACAATGCTGCTTGCTACGACCGGAGCGTCGGAACCGCAGCCCCAGCCGGTGCTCAATGCCGAGGAGTTGATCGCCGCCCAGGTGCTGATCCGGCGCCTGCCAGTGGGCGAAAAGGTGCTGGATGGCATCCTCGCTTTGGTTCGCAGCGGGCGCCCAGAAAGCACGGATGATGAGTCCATTCGCCGCCGGGTCGCGTGGGGGCCGGGGCCGCGAGCCGCGCAAGCGCTCATGCTCGCCTCGCGGGCCCGGGCGTTGTTGACGGGGCGCCTCGCCCCCAGCCTGGATGACGTTGCTGCCCTCGCCCATCCTGTGCTCCGGCACCGCATGGCTTTGAATTTTTCCGCCCGCGCCGATGGCGTGTCACTGCCGGAAGTAATCGGCCGGCTGGTCGAGCGCTTTGCGTAGCTCCGATCTCTGGGCTGACCCGAGGCGGGCTGAAGCCCTTGGCGCGACCCTCCCGCCTCTGCTGGTTGCCGCCGAGCGGGTCGCCGCCACCGTCGCGCAGGGCGTCCATGGCAGGCGCCGGGTAGGCCAGGGCGACAGTTTCTGGCAATTTCGCCCTTTCGTCGCCGGCGACCCTGCCGCCCGCATCGATTGGCGGCAATCCGCCAAATCCGACCGGGCCTTCATCCGCGAGACCGAATGGGAAGCCGCGCAAACCGTGTGCTTATGGCTCGATGGTACGGCCAGCATGCGCTGGCGATCGCGGCTCGCGAGCACCGAGAAGCACGAGCGCGCTGCCCTGCTGCTGCTGGCGCTCGCATCCTTGCTGTTGCGGGGAGGAGAGCGAGTCATGCTGGTGCGGCCGGGTGCCCGGCCGGTCTCCGGGCGCGGCGGGCTTGACCGCCTCGCGGAGGAACTGAACCTGGCGGTCGGCGGAGCCGCGGAGGGCGCGGATCTCCCGCCCCATACCGCATTACCGCGCCACGCGCGGCTTGTTCTGTTCAGCGATTTTCTGGGGCCGCTGGACCGGATCCAAACCGAGGTTGGCCGGCTTGCAGCCATTCCCACCGTGGGGCACTTACTGCAGGTGCTCGACCCGGCCGAGGCTGATTTGCCATATGAAGGCCGGGTGCGTTTCCGGGGGCTGGAGCAGGAAGGCGAAACCCTGGTGCCGCGGGTTGAGGGCGTGCGCGAAGCTTATGCCCAGCGCCTGGCGGCGCAGCAGGCCGGCCTAGCCGCAATCTGCACGGCGGCGGGATTCGGATTTGGCGTGCACCGGACGGACCATTCACCAGAGAGCGCGCTACTCGCGCTCTACACGGCGCTTTCGCCGCGCGGATTGGGGCGGTAACAAAGAAACAGACCTAAACCGCCGCACCAACACCCGGATGGCTGCGTAATTCCTCGCTTGCCCTGCGAACAATTTGCCAGCCACCCGAAAGCCCCAGAGTGCCCATGATCGCGGCAACAATGATGTCCGGCCAGCCAGTGCCGGTGCCAAAAACCCCGGCCGCCGCCAGCATCACCGCCAAATTGCCGACCGCATCGTCCCGCGCGCAAATCCAGACCGAGCGCATGTTCGCGTCGCCTCCGCGAAACCGGTAGAGCATGATGGCAACCCCGCCATTGGCCACGAAAGCGGCCACTCCGACCGCGCCTATCACCTCAGCCTGTGGTAAGGTGCCATAAACCTAAATGCGGGAGTTGAGCCTGAATGTGGCCCGAATTTTTGGCGGGTTTGCAATCGTCGTGAGTAAATTCAGGCCGGTTCAAGGCGTGCTGGCGGGACCAGCTGGCGACCTTTCAGGAACCGGCGGAGCGCCTCGCTGAGAGTGTGATACCAGCGCTGCACCGGATCCAACTGCTCCGCTTTTTCTCATAACGCAGCAAAGAACCGGGCGATGCGCAAATAGGCCCGCCGCGCCTGATGCCGCTCACCATGCGTACTGCTGACGGTCAGCTTGGTAGGCTACGGCGCAGAGCCCGAACACCATGCCCTATTGCGCCGGCGTGAGATGAAACATCTCGATAAAGACGGGCGGCGAGCCTCCGATATAGGCGAACATCGCAAACGTGCCGAAGCTGCCGAGAAGCGCATGGCTGGCGAAGGCGTTCGTGGGCAATGGCTACACAACGCGTGACAAGCTGGCGTCGCCCTAAAGCTTTGCGGTGATGCAGCGGCAAAGTTACCGCCAGAGCGATCCATGCCAGCATGGTGCAGCCAGCAGCGTAGGCACTGCACAGCCAAAACAGCACGCGCCAGGAAGCGTGCGCCAGCAACATGCCTCCCAGGGTCGGGGCCAGAATCGGCGCTGCGCCCATCACCAGGATCAACTGCGCCATCATCCGGGCCGCTTCATGTCCTTCGGCGAGATCGCGAATGATCGCTCGCGATACAACCATTCCCGCCGATCGGGCCGAAGGCGGCCACAGCGCGGGCAAGGGAGAGCCAGAACAGGTTCGGCGCCAACGCGCACCCGGCCACGGCCAGCGCGCACAGAAAGGTGCCGGCGAGATAGGGGGCCGCGCCGGCCGTAACAGTCGGCCAGTGCGCCCTGAGTGATCGGGCCAAACGCGAGGCCGGCAAACCAGGTCGGCAGAGTGATTTGCGCAGTACCGGCTGGGCTGCCGAGATCGGCCTCGATTGCCGGAAAGGCTGGCAAATACATATCGGTCGAGACCGGTCCTATGGCGGTCAGCCCGCCGAGCAAAAGTGCCAGCCAAAGTGGCCGTATTGCTACCTGCAGCCGGCTCAGAGACGACGATTGGGATGGCTCCGTTCAGGGGTGCTTCCATGCGGGACAAGCACATAAGCGCCCGACGGGAATCGGGCAAACGATTCAATCCGGCGCGCTTGCTGCCGCTCCCACGATAACGCGCGCCCAAAACAAAGCGTATAG
>JAFAHH010000273.1 GCA_019237355.1 Acetobacteraceae bacterium
TCACGAGCCAGATAGCCGCCACGGTGAGCACAGCGGCCCGCGCCGATAGCGCATAACCCGCAGCGACGGCGAAAGCGACAAAAGGCGTGATGCAGGCGAATTCCCAGCTGCTGACCGCAGAGATGACGACGAGCATGAGCGGCACGAACCATGTTTGCCGGGCAATCAAGGCAACAGAACCAATCATTTTTATGCTCCCTTACAGAATTTAGTGGGTGAACCGCCGCCCGGATCGGTCGAACGGATCGGGTCCGACCGATCCGGTCCATCGGGCGCGCAATTCGTCCCATAGGGCCAGCCGCGACCAGTCCGGCTCCTGCACAAGCTTGTCTCCCTCGGCAGAGAGGAACGGGTTTGGCAACAGGATGGTGAGCTGCTGCTCACCGGCGCCGTTGAAGAGCCGCAAGCCCCAAGATGCTGGCGCGCCCGATCGACCGAGCCGGCGGTAGAGTTCGGCGCGAGCGGTCTGCCGGTGCCGAGCTAGCGCCGGTGGGGTCGGATCATGTCGCGGTCCCTGCGTTGGTCCAATGCACAGATGAAAGTGCGACGCGCCGAAGGCGACAGTCAGATAGCCATCCAGCTTTCCGACATAGGTCGGCGCGTGTGGTGCCCGCATCTCCCATGCCGCTCCCTGTATCAGCGGCCCGAACGTGATCTTGTCCCAATGCTGCTCGAAGAGATCCCGCAACAATGCCTCCAGACTGGCTTCGTCTGTCGGTAACGGGAAGATCTCGACGGTTGCACCATCGGAATCTGTCACGCTCGTCGCGCTGTTCGCCAAGGTCACTTTACCTCTCTTTCAGGCTTGCCGCTCTGGCTCGCCGTGTCGAAGGCGAGCCGGACGCCGGCAAAGATGCCAAACCCCGGGCGCTGGAAGCCGATCGGGTCTTGGTACCGCCGGTCGAGCAAGTTATTAATTCGCGCATAGGCGGTCAAACCGTAGCCCAGATCATAGGAACCCGCGAGGTTCACCAGAGTATACCCGTTTGCCGGCAGGCCGGACACTGTGCCCGCTCGGTCTACGTCCACCCAAGGCCCGACATAGAGAAGGGTTGCCGACAACACCGCTGCCTCCGTTATATGCCAGGCGGCATCGAGGCTGGCTTTGTTCTTTGGCCGGCGCAACAATTCCTCATTCAGTATGTCGTCCTTGGCGATCAGAAATGTATAGTCGCCGTGCAGAGTAAGCGGCTCCCAGGGCGTATAAGTAACAAAACTCTCGACGCCGTAGGTGGTCGCTCTTCCGACATTCTGATACGACGTGCCTGTATCATTGGCCTCGATTAAATTGTCGATGTTGTTATGGAAGTAGGTCGCGCCAAACTGGAGATGTTTTTCGAGCACTGCCTGCTCGAATCCTAAGTCGTAGCCGATGCTGGTCTCGGGTTTCAAATTGGGATTCCCGAAGAAACCGAAGGATGGAAAGTTCTGGAACAGCTCCGCCAGGGTAGGGGGCTTGAAGCCGGTCCCGATACTGCCCTTGAGCTTCGTGTCGGTCTCCGGGATCAGCAGATCGGGAGCGATGCGGAAGGTCGCTTTGCCGCCAAACGTGCCGTAGCTGTCGTAGCGTAGGCTGACCGCATTGAAGAACCGCTCGCCGAAGCTCGACTGTAGCTGGATCATACCGGCGTTGTCGGTGATCTCGGCCGCGGGAGTTGTGATCTGGTCGCGCTGATGCTCCGCGCGCAAGGTCAACACCTGCCCCGGCATCAGATTGAGATTGCCCTGCCAGTCCGCCTTTAGCCGGTGGCCGTTGAAATAACTCGGCTCGGCATTCGGCGGGGTCGGATCAAAATCGAGCTGATTGAATCTCGTGTAAGAGAGTCCGACGGTTTGATCGAAGACGCCGTCGAACGATACAAGATGCGCCGTCCCGCGCGTGAAGAGCTGCTGGTCCTGCTCAGTGCTCTTCAAACTTTCCGGTCCGAGAATGTCGTCGCCGGTAAAGAGCAGCGACGTGTCGAAATACCGGGCAACCAGGCCGATATCGAAATTGTCCGCTAGATTAATGCCGAACCGGGAGGACAACGTCTTGTTGTCGTAGGCATCGCCCTGTACCGAGCGCCCCACCGGCACCAGATCATTTGGCGTGACTGGTGTGTCGCTCGAATGGAAATGGGCGACATCCAGGTAATAATTGAACCGGTCGAGGGAACCCTTAACGCTGCCATTCTGATTGAAGGTCCCAAAGGATCCTCCTTCGATGCTGCCGCCGAATTGAGCCGGGCCCGACCCCTGCTTTGTGATGATGTTGACGACCCCGCCGATCGCGTCGTCGCCGTAGAGCCCGCTTTGCGGCCCGCGCACGATTTCGACGAGATCAACGTCCCAGGTAAGGATATGCTCGAAATTGAATGTGCCGGTTGCTGGATCGGTCGCGTCGATGCCATCAATGAAGACCTTGGTCTGGTTCGCATTGGCACCACGGATGAAGACCGAGGTCGTCCCGCCTGGCCCGCCGGTTTGGACGACATTGAGACCCGGCACGTACTGCAGCGCATCAGGCAATGTCCGCTCCTGCTTGCGCTCGATTTCCTCGCTGGGGATGACGGTGATGCTGCTGCCGATCTCGCTCTCCGGTGTCGGCAGACGGGTCGGCGTGACGACCACAGTCGGCAGTGTAACCGGCTCGGCCAGCGCGTCGCTGTCGACGGCGCTTGCTGGATGCATGCGACAGACGAGGGGGATCGAAAACAGGGCGAGCGCGATACGGCTCGCCAAATTTGCGCATGAACGGGACACTTCTCTGGCCTCGCGGCAACGTGACACGTCACCGCGAACCAAAGTCGCTCCCCGCTCTCAGCGAGCCGGTGCGATCTCCACTGGTGCACCCCGCCCAATGTGCCCGCGCGTGACCACGTCGACGGCAGGTCTCCTGGCTCGCGGGTCACCGCCTCACGCCGCCTTCCCGGTTGCCCAGTGGCTTAATCGCGCTCGGCTCTCCGCCTACAGTTGCGGGGGCAGCCGCGGCTTCGGGCTAGCGCCCTCACCGCGTTCCCTTTCAATCCCCGAGGGGAACCGTCAAGGTTATCGTCTCACCTGAGATTTTGCACGTCAACCCTTGTTCGGCTTCCGACCGCGCGGCTCGGTTGCGATGACCTCTGTTGAGAACCTCGCCCGTTGGCCATTGCGGGTTGATTGCACCCGCTGGGAAAAACCGTCCGCGAATGTATTGTAATCGGTGATGGATTTAAGCTCGGCGAGCATGCGGGCAAGCCGGTCGCCCAGCGATCTCCTCACATTCTCACGTCCGGCAAATCCCGGCGGCAGCGCGCGGCGAAAACTCGGGCTATGCGTACTCAACTGAACCCACTCGGTAAGCAATTCGATCCAGGTATAGACCGTGATTCCCAACGTGACGTGGAGCGAGAAACTGTCCGAGGTCTCCGTCGTGTGCACAAATCCCCGCGGCAGATATAGAAGATCGCCGGGCTCAAGATCGATTTCGGAAAGCGGGGCAGACAGCACATAACTTCGGGGATCGAAGGGCTGGCTGCGGTGTGGCAGCGGCAGAGGCGGCTCGTGGATGCGCCAGCGCTTGCTGCCGGCGATCTGAAGCACGAAAACCTCGTGCGTGTCGTAGTGGGGACTGAAACCGATGGCGTTTCCGGGAGTGATGTAGACGTTTGCGTGTACCGCACGGTCGAGCTCCGCCTCGATCGCGGCGGCAAGCGCGCCGAGCGGCTCCCAAGCCCGATGGAATCCCGGCAGTGAAATGGTCGCGCCGGATTGATACTCGGCACGAATGCGATCGAGGTCGGGGATACCGGTGAAAAAATCACCTCCCGAACGGATCGTCCTGGTGAAGGTCTCGGGCGGAAAGAAGCCGCCACCTCTGGCGAGTTGGATGCCCGGATACCTGAGACCGCGCGACGATATGGCCGCTTCGACGTCGCGATTGGTTAGAAGATTCTCGTAAAAACCGCTCTCCGAACGCTGAATGTGGAGCGGCTCAATTTCCCAATTTTGCTCAAAGAAGGTTTCGAGCCGAACAGGAGCCAACAGGTCGCCGAAGGTTAATATGCAATCACTCATCGGTTTCTTACTCAATATTGCGACGAATTCGCGGCAGAGCTCTACGGAGCAATTTTTGGACCTCGTGATTAGAATTGCTTCGCAAAGGCAAACCTGATCATAAAGGGCTCGAGCGGATGTTGGTGGATATCGGCGCGTCCATCCGGGTAGGCGGCAATTTCGGATTGCAATCGGTCAACGTACCAGAACTCGGCTGCCGGTGCATGAGTGTTGAGCAAATTGAATATACTGAGAGAGGCGATCCAGCCTTG
>JAFAHH010000322.1 GCA_019237355.1 Acetobacteraceae bacterium
CAAGATGACCACCGCGCTCCTCGACCGCCTCACCCACCATTGCGACATTATCGAAACCGGAAACGAAAGCTGGCGCTTCAAAAACCGCGCCTAATCCGCTCCCCAGATTTCACTCCCCCGCTTGCACCGGTGGGTCCACAGGGACCCCCCACGCGCCGCTGCGTCAGCCTCGTTGCCGGGCACTCCGCGGCGCGCGGGTCCCCCCTATGGGACTACCGGCACAAGCACCCCCAGGGGGGTCCCTTTTGGACGCCGATCTGAAGTGCGCCCCTGGAGGTGGACAAGATCAAGCCGCAGTTTTGACCGTCTGCCGGGCGTGGTGATCCTCGAACTGTACGGGGCTGAGATAGCCGAGTGCCGAATGAAGTCGTCTGCTATTGTAAACCTCGTCGATGAAACGCGGGAGGTCAGCTGTGACGTCCTCGAACGTCTCATAGCAGGCCAGATAGACGGCCTCCACCTTCAAGGTTTTCATGAAGCTCTCTGCCTTGGGGTTGTCGTAGGGATTGCCCCGACGGCTCATTGATCCAACCAGGCCGTGTTCGACCAGCAGCTCGCGATAGACCTCTGAGGCATATTGCGAGCCCCGATCCGAATGGTGGATGCAACCTTTGGGCGGCGCGCGATTTCTGATCGCCGCTTTCAGGGCGGCTACGGCGATCCTGGCGTCCACGGATCGGCTGATCGCGTAACCAACGACCTTGCGCGACCAAGCGTCGAGAATGACAGCCACATAGACGAAGCCGCCTGGAATAGTGACGTAGGTCAGGTCCGCGACCCAGAGCTGGTTCGGGCGGCCGGGAACCAGGCCTTTGGCCAGGTCAGGGTAGATCGGCCCCGCGTGGTTGCTGTCGGTTGTGACAACGTAACGTCGCCGTCGCTTCGGCTGCAGGCCGTGCTCGCGCATCAAACGACGGAGCTTCTTGCCGTTCACGACCACGCCCTGATGGCGTAGCGCCGCCCCAACGCGCCGGTAGCCGTAACATTCGAATTCATCGCAGATCGCGCCAATGCGGGCGACAAGTTCGTCAGCGGCCAAGGCTATGGGCGAAACGTCGTAAAAGGTGGACCGCGCGAGACCCATCAGCTCGCACCCTCGGCTGACGGAGATGGTCTCGGGCCGGTGATGACGGAGGTATTCGCGCTTTTCGACCGGGGTGCGTCCTTCAAAGCCCCTTTTAGCAGTTCGATCTCCAGCGCCTGGCGCCCCACCATCCGTTCCAGGGCGGCGATCTTGGCCTCATACTCCTGAATCAGGTCCGCCGCCTGCACATCGTTATCGAGCGCGCCGGCTTCGAATTTGCCGACCCAAATCCTGATCAGCTGCCGCGATATATCGTGGCGTTTGGAGAGGGCGTGCAGTGTCTCTCCGGCGAGGAACTCCTCCGCTACCTGTCGCTTGAACGCAGCGCTGTGAGACCGGTGCTTCGTCATGGCTTCCATCCTCCGGAAGCCCAGCAGAGAGGGTCAACTCCATTCCCTCAATCTGTCCACCTCCAGGGGCGCACTTCAATCCGGGGTCCCAATTCGACGCCGATTGACATAATTAAAGGCGGCCGTCGCTTGGACCGCAATGCAGTTTCGGCCCGCTTCAACGGCGTGGCGGCTTCCCCCGGGTGTGCGCCCGTCGCACGGGTCTATGACAACTCGGGTTGCCTGGCTTCGGCGCGTGCGGCTGACCGCGCCGATGAATGAAATTTTAACCAATCGGCGATGATGTTTGTGTCTGCACGTTCCGCCGCTCGCCTCGATGTCGGCTCCGGCTCCTTTCCGTATCCGGCTGGCTAGTTCCTTGTCCAGCTTGCCGGGGATGGCTAGCACTATCTTGGCACTTTAGATCTGAGTGCGCGGTCCCATCTTTCAGGCATGCAACTGGGAACCGCCTTTTTCCTGCCGCGCGACATCGACGCCGACCTCGACCGCTGGCTTGAGCCCTTCCTCGACGCGGCCGGCCGCAGCACGCGGCGCAAGATGGCGCCGCTGTATGTGCGCGGGCTGCTGA
>JAFAHH010000382.1 GCA_019237355.1 Acetobacteraceae bacterium
CGATAACAGCGCATCGGGAGCCAGCCGCCGGGGCGGAACACGTCCGGCGCACGCCCGTCCTTTGCGCGAGGGTTATCGGTCATAGTGCTCTTCCGCCTCCCAGGGGTCGCGGCGGTCAAAGCCGAGCCGCACATAGCCGCGCGGCGAGGCCGGCCCGCCAAAGCCGATCTCGTTCCAGGCCGCCGGGTGCGCGTAGTAGACGCTGACCGCTGTCCGCAACAGAAGGCTTGAAAAAAAGCGCTTGGGCGACAGCCCCTCCCAGGCGCTGCTGCGCGCATCGTTATGTTGGATAGCCCGCAGAACCGCTTCTTGCTGATTCGGCCGCAGTTCGCGGAAGCCGTCGCCCCAGTGGGCGCGGGCCTCCTCGTCGATCGCCTTGATGCCCTGCCGCCAGGCTTCCCGCATCGGCGGCATCCCTTCGTAGCGATAGCCGTCCCCCTCGTTCTTGAACAGCTTCTCGTCGATAAAGGGGACGATCGGAACCGGGTGATTGGCGCGGTCGGGCTGCGGGACCAAACGATCGCACACCGCAACCAATATTTCCCACTCGGTCTCGGTCAAGAACCGCCGCTCCGGCACGTCCTCAAGCCGCTTCTTGATGACGGCCCGCGTCTGGTCGTTCCAGGACGGCGAATCCCATTTATCCAGAACTTCATAGGTCGGAAAGCGATGGTGAAAGGCCTCGCTCATTGGTGCGCTTCCATCAGCTTGATGGCACCGAGCCCGGCCAACGCCACGCCCGAAAACGAGGGAGGCGCGGGCAGAGGCGGTCCGTTCAGGATATTCTGGCTCGAGTTGTAGAAGCCGCCCATGTTTCGGGAGACGCCGTAGGCGTGAAAGCCGGCACCAGCCATTCCCATTGCCGCGGTGGCTTGCAGCAGCCGCTTAGCCCAGCCGGCAAAATCGGGATTGACGGCCGCCAGCGCCAATACCACTGCGGTCAGCGGCGGCAAGGTCACCGGCAGGAACATGAACGGGTCGTGGAAGGCGCCGCGAAAATGCAGAAGTCCCGCTTCTGCCACCGTGCCGATCAGCCCCGCCACTGTACCCCATGCGAGCAGATGCCCGGCCGGGAGCCCGAGAAGGCGTCCTGGTTGGGTTTGCTCGCTCTCGGCGACGAGGCGTGAGGCAGCAAGCCCTGCCAGCCCGGAGAGCGTGATCGCCCATGGCGCGCCGAGCGGCGCCCCATAGAAGAGGTTCAGCAAATTGAGGCCGCCCTCGCGTTTGGCGAGATTGTACGTGTGAAAGCCGAAGCCGCCGAGCCCAGTGGCCAGCGCTATGCCGGCGAGCATAGTGCGCGCAATGCCGAAGTGTTCCGGCGTGACCGTCATGTGAATGCTGTTGGCCAGAGCGCTAGCCGCGACCGTCGGCGCCAGATACATCGCCGGATTGTGGTAGGCCCCGCGGTAATGCTCCATCGCGCTGTCGGTCAGCACACTAAAGGAGAGAACCGCCGCAGCACCATTGAGATATCGTGCAGCCGAAACGTGCTCCGGTTCGCGCGCCTGCTGAGGTACAGTGCGCCGGGGCCTCTCGATCAGCCGGTAGACGACCGTAGCGCCAAGCGCCGCGAGGCCGGCGCATAACACACCGGCGCCGACGCGCCGCGCCATCGACGGCTGTCGCAGCGGCTGAGTTGGTACGGTCCCGGCGGCGAGCCGGCGGGGCCATGTCATTCGGACCGGCCGTGCGCCAATCGGCCCATCCATGACCCGGCCTTCCAGCGCTGGCCGATCCGCGACTGCTGCGTCCATGAGCGATGCCCGGTGTGTCTGCCAGGCCTCGATCACTCGCCGCTCGGAACTAGATCCGCAACCACCTCCTTGGCAGTCTCCTTGATCACCTGCCATTGGCTCGGGTCGCCTTTGATCAGGGTCGTCGCAAAGGCCTGGGCCTGTTTCAGCGTGATATGCGGCGGTAGCGGGGGCACGTCGGGATCGGTGAATGCTTCGACGACGCAAGGCCGGTCGGCGGCGAGAGCAGTCTCCCAGGCCGCGGCGATCTGCTCTGGCTTGTCGACGAAAATTCCTTTGAGCCCGAGCTGCTCGGCGTATTGCGAATAGCGCACATCGGGCAGGTCCTGCGATGCTTCGAACTTCGGATTGCCCGCCATCGCGCGCATCTCCCAGGTGACTTGGTTGAGGTCGCGGTTGTTGAGGGCGAGAACGACGAGTCGCGGATCGCTCCACTGGCGCCAATATTTGGCGACGGTGATCAGCTCGTTCATGCCGTTCATCTGCAGTGCGCCGTCACCGCACAGGGCGAGGACCACCCGATCGGGGTAGGCGAACTTGGCGGCAATCGCATAGGGCATGCCGGGCCCCATCGTCGCCAGCGAGCCCGACACCGAGGCCATCATGCCGCGGCGGATCTTGACGTCGCGGGCATACCAGTTGGTGCCCGAACCGGTGTCGCAGGCAATGATGCATTTCTCGGGCAGGCGCGGCGACAGCTCCCAGAAGACGCGCTGCGGATTGATAGGATTGGCGTCGTTCATCGCCCGGTTTTTGAGAACGCCCCACCACTCCTTGACGTTCTTCTCGATCGTTTCGCGCCAGGAGCGGTCCGATTTGTGTTCGAGGAGCGGCAGCAGCTTGCGCAGTGTCTTGGCGCTGTCGCCGATCAGGTTGACCTCCATTGGGTAGCGCATGCTGACCATCTTTGGATCGAGATCGATCTGCACGCCGCGCGCCTGACCTTCTTTCGGCAGGAATTCCGTGTACGGAAAGCGCGACCCGATCATGAAGAGGGTGTCGCACCCGGTCATCATCTCGTAGCTGGGCCGGGTGCCGAGGAGCCCGATCGACCCCGTCACGAACGGCAGATCATCGGGCAATGCGGCCTTGCCAAGCAGTGCTTTGGCAACGCCGGCGCCGAGCTTGTCGGCGGCTTCGATGACCTCGTCGGTGGCGTGCAGCGCGCCGGCCCCAACCAGGATCGCCACCTTCTTGCCTTCGTTGAGCACGCGCGCTGCGCGCTCCAGTTCTTTATTAGCCGGGAAAACCTCGGGCGCCTCGTAGCCAATGCCTGTCAAAATGGCGCCGTGCTTCTGCGGCGGTGACTCGACCGCGTCCTCTTCCTGCAGATCATTGGGCATGATGATGCAGGTGACGCAGCGCTCGGCCTTGGCGATGCGCACGGCGCGATCGATCAATTGCCGCACCTGCGCCGGCTCGGTCGCCATGTGGACGTATTCGCCGGCTACGTCCTTAAACAGCGAGATCAGATCGACTTCCTGCTGGTAATGCCCGCCCAAAGCCGTGCGCGCCTGCTGGCCGACAATGGCTAAAACCGGCTGATGATCGGTTTGCGCATCATAAAGGCCGTTGAGCAAATGAATGGCACCAGGGCCTGACGTCGCCAGGCAAACCCCGATATCGCCGGTGAATTTTGCATGGCCGCTGGCCATGAACGCGGCCATTTCCTCGTGCCGGGCCTGCACGAAATCAAAGCGGTCACCGGCTCGGGCGAGAGCGCCGATCAAGCCATTGATGCCGTCGCCGGGGTACCCGAAAATGCGTTTGACGCCCCAAGCGGAAAGCCGCTCCCAAAAATAGTCGCTCACTGTCTTCGCCATGCCGTCACCTCGCCCTCTGCCCCGTTGCGGATATTGCCGACCTCCACGCGCCTCGTATGGCAGCGTGATCTCAGCCATCCAACACCAGGCTGAGAGGCCCTGTTCCAAACGATGCCCGACAACCCTTCTGGGATCGGAACGATTTCGCGTTCTGATTGAATGCAATCTTTGCCGCGTATCGGGAGTTTATCCGCAACCAGGTGGAATTCGACGGAATGGCTGGCGGACATCACTTCCGCCAGCGGAGGGACGAATGCTCAAATGGGCGCTGTTTTTCTTGGTTATTTCAATCATTGCGGCATTATTCGGCTTCACCGGGATTTGAGCCGCTGATGCCGGGATCGCCAAGGTTCTGTTTTTCATCGCGACTTTCGTGGTTCTACTCGTCATCGCACTTGTAGACGGCAAGCCGTTCTTTAAGGCGGGCCGCAATCAACTATTTTGATTACGACGCGCGGGTGATTTGCGCTGCAGTTGTTTTTCCACCGAATCGAACCTTTTGTCATGCCGGTGCGTTTCGTGTGCAGCTTGGCACAGAGCCAACGCTTATCCTCCAACTCAGCACGGGATCTGACGCATGATGACGAGTGTGAAATACGCCGCTCTCGCGGGTATGTTTGCGTTTACAGTAGGGTCGGCGGCCTGGGCCCAGAATTACGGCCCTAATTCAATACAGGGCAGCCCCGGCCCTGGCCAGCAAAGCGCCGGCCAGAATGGGCCGGGGGCCAGCGTCAGCTCTGAGACGCAACAAAAGATCCGCCAAGCGCTCGAACAGTCAGGCTTCAAGGACGTCCAAGTCGTTCCGGAATCGTTTGTCGTCCGCGCCCAGGCCCCTGACGGTTCGCGCGTTGTCATGCTCCTCAGCCCGGACGTCGTAAGCGGAATCATTACACCGACCAGCAGTCCGGGAATGCAGGGACAGGGAATGCAGGGAACTGGCTCCCAAGCCTATGGCGGGCAGGCCAACGGGCAGAACGGGAATGGATTGGCGGGCCGACAGCAGGCCGAGCAGGAGCTGACGCGGTACGGCTACACCGATCTAAGCGATCTGCGCCCGATGCAAGGGTGGACCGCCGATGCAACCAGAAACGGCCAGGATGTCCGAGTGATGCTCTCCGACAACGGTCTGGTTGCGACATTCCAAGGCCGATAATCGCGAGATGTCAGCGAGAGAGAACTCCAGCTTTTCTCTCTCGCTGCTCTATTTGACCAGCCAAATAGAACGCTCGAGTTCTGCTTGAGCATTTGAACTTTTGGAACAAAGTTTTTGTTTAGGACGAGAGCCGGCAACCGCCGAGCTACTTCGGTAACTTGCAGGAGATCCAGAAAATGAAGACGGTTGCAACGTGTGCCGCGATTGCGGGCCTGCTCGCGTTCAGCGGCGGGTCAGCCGCTTGGGCGCAGACTTACTCGACCACTCCGGGCACCCACGGATCCTATAACAGCACTCCAGGATCAGGGCAGCGGGAACCCCAATCAGGCTACACAAGCTTACCCCAACCAGGGGACTTACGGCACGAATCAGGGGAGCTGGAGTTCGGGCATGCAGGGCACCAGCACGCCCTCTGGCGGACAGCCCTACTCGCAGGCGGGATACGGGTCCGCCAACATCACGACTTACCAGCAAGCCGAGCAGGAACTCGGTAGGTACGGCTACAATAACGTTCACGATTTGAGGTCGATGCAGGGCTGGTCGGCCGACGCCATGAGGAACGGCCAAAGAGTCCATGTCATCCTAGGCGACAACGGCATGGTTGCGACCTTCCCGGGCCGCTAATAGCTAAGAGGTCGGTGAGAGCGGTCGAGCAACGCCGCTCTCACCAAGTTACCCTCCAGCGGAATGGTAGCTGGCAAAGACGAGCCGGACGGCATGCGCGCATTCGCTCGCTGGAATGGGCGGCGGATCGCCGCGCCCGTAGGCTTCCAGTGCTTCCTTGATAGCACGCGGATAGCCCGCCTCCCATCCCTCGGGCTGCGGCATGAATTCGTCGCGACCCGATCCCAGCAGTTGCAGGCCGCCCGGTACTTGACGCAATAAAAATCGCTCTCCGGCAATCTTCTGCTCGCCGTCAGTCTGGTTCGCCGGCCAGGTCGGCATCGTGTAGCCGACCTCGTTGTGAAACAGGATGCCGCTCGGTGTGCGCATTGTAGCGAACGCATAATCCTCGACCTCCGCCTCGTGCACTCGCCGGCTGACAACGGCAGAGACGACCTCCGGCTCCTCGCCCGTCACGAACCGGGCCATGTCGAAGCCGTGCGGGCCGAGGTTGAGCAGAGCGCCGCCGCCAGCCTGCGACTTCTCGGCCATCCAGGGCGACTCCCATTCGATATAGCGACGCATCGTCGGCCGTATTCCACGAAACAAGATGTGCGAGATCCTGCCGAACTCACCGGCCGCGATCATGCGCTTTGCGGTAACTGCCCAGAACGAATATCGCTGCATGAAGGGCACCGACACCCAGGCGCCCTTCTCGGCGGCAAGGAGGACGAGGCCGGCGACCGTATCGGCGTCGGTACCCCATGGCTTTTCCATAACAAACGGCACGCCGGCGCCAACGAGATACCGGAAAATCTCCGGCATCTCACAATGCCGGCCCAATGCGATCGCGAATTCCGGTCTGGTCGCCTCGACCATCTCCCGGTAGTCGGTAAAAGGTGTGCCGCCAAAATGCTCCGCGCGCTCCGCAGCAATCCGCGCAGAGCGGTCGGAGACGCCGACAATGTCGCATCCCAGATCGCGCAGAATGCGAAGATAGGCGGCGTCATAAACCGAATGCCAATGGCTCACCTCAGTAACGACGACGCGTTTCGGCATGCTCACGGGTGATCCTCCTCTCTTACCACGACTATATCATTCCGAGCTTCGGATTGGCGGTACGGTAATGAGACAGTGGCTGATCGCAATTGGGGTCGTGTTGGTCGCCATCGGTCTGCTGTGGCCATGGCTCACCAAACTCGGGCTCGG
>JAFAHH010000547.1 GCA_019237355.1 Acetobacteraceae bacterium
GAGCCCTGGCCTTCCTGTTTCAGCAGACTGCTAGAGCGCGATGGCTTGAGGCGGAATCGTCGGAAAGCCTGAATCGCGCTCTCAAAGCAAAAAATCCTAGAGCGGGATGACTTGACCTAAAGTCATCCCGCTCTAAAGCGCTTCCACTCTGTGGGTCACACCTGCGCAGCAGACGCCGGCAGGATACCGTTTCATCCCTTGTGGGTCGGCGGGGGGCCTATGTTGCTTTATCGTAACATCATGAGCGCGCCGCGACGGGCGCCGCTCAGCCCCGTTCAGCTCGGCGCCAGGGCACGTTCGGCGGCGGGTCGGCCCCGGCGTTGACGGAAGCCCGCACGGACAGCCCCAGTGCCGGAGCAGGATCGGCCGTAGGTTCGGAGCCTGACCCGAGCCACGCATCCAGAGGCTCAGCGGCGGCCGCTCCCGGATCGCCGAGGCCGGCGCCCTCGGCAGGCGAGGCAGGCGCCCCGCGCCCGGACCGTGCCCGGCCTCCGGTCCCCGCCCCGCGTCGCGCCGGAGAAAGCTCCGGCCCCGGCTGGATCCCCAGCATCCGGCACAGTGGGCGCAGAATCCGTCCCGCTTGCGGTACGTCCGCCAGCAGCGCCGCCATCTCGGGATCGGCCAGCAAGTACTGCAACTGACTGCCATCCACGGCCGACCCCGGCACCAGCCGGATCAGCCAGCCAAACCCACCCGGCAGCCGAGGCGGAGGCAGGCCCTCCAGCCGGGGCAACTCAAGATCCCGCTCAGCCCGCTGACGCGGCGCCGGCGCCGGCGGAAGCCGCCCAGCGCGGACTGCCGCCACCAACTTCTCAAACCGGGAAGCCAGCCGGCCCAGCCGTGCCCAGGCGAGGAAAAGCAACTCAACAGCCGACCGGTCCTTCGCCATATGTGCGGCGATCACCCCGCGCAGCCCTGCGATGATCAGGGCCAGGCGATCCGAAAGGCCGGTTGGGAGGGGAGGAGGGGTCCAGGGCACGAACACAACGAGACCACAATCATGAGTTGCCTGTCAAGGCGAAACTTTCGCCCGGCCGAGCTTCGCCGCCGCCGCCACCCGCAGGCGACGGCCAATGCCGGGGCGGGCAGCCTATCGGGCGAAGCTGGCCCGATTCACGTCACTGTCGCACCTCACTATTGAGGTGCAGAAATCTTGCAGACCGTGTGGAAACGGAGACGCACCGTGGCGCCGCGCAAGATAGATTCAAGCGCCTCCGCCCAATCGCAACTTCATCTCGACAGAAGAGTTCGCCAGATTCGAATCTTGCCCGTTGCCGTTACGGTCCGGAGTTTTCACACGGTCTGCTTGATTTTCGCAAACTGCCGCCGCGCCGCGTGTGGCGCTTGACAAGTCGCGATGTATCGACCATTCTAGAGATATGGAGAAGTCGCACGCTATCACGGCCTTGGCCGCACTCGCTCAAGAATCCCGGCTCGATATCTTCCGTGTGCTGGTTCAAGCCGGTGCCGAAGGAATGCCGGTCGGCCGCATCGGTCATCGGCTCGGCGGCATGCCGTCCGCAACACTGTCCTTTCATCTGAACCAGCTTCGGCAAGCCGGCCTCATCAATTTCCGCCGCGAGGGCCGGTCGCTGATCTACGCTGCCGAATATGCGGCCATGAATGACCTTATGGCCTACCTCACCGAAAACTGCTGCCAAGGCGATGCCGCCGGCTGCGGTGTCCGCGCGTGCGACGGCTCGAAGCTCAACGCCAAGGAAAGGAGAACGCGCCAATGAAGCGCCTGCATGTTCATGTCTCGGTTGCCGATCTCCCGCAGTCCATCCGGTTTTACAGCACGCTGTTTGCGGCCGAACCGACAGTGATCAAGCCCGACTATGCAAAATGGATGCTCGAAGACCCGCGAGTGAATTTCGCGATTTCATCGCGCGCGACAAAATCGGGCGGCCTCGATCATCTCGGTATTCAGGTCGAAAGCCCGGAAGAATTGCGCGAAGTCTTTGGACGGCTCGAACGCGCCGATCAGCCGGTGCTGGAGGAAGGCGCGACAACCTGCTGCTACGCCAAATCCGAAAAGTCGTGGATCGCAGATCCGCAGGGCATCGCGTGGGAAACCTTCCTCACCACGGGCGAAAGCACGGTCTACGGTGACAGCGCTGATCTCGGGCAAATCCGCACCGTAGCGGCAGCGGCGTGCTGCACTGATGAGACGCCGCAAGGTGCGTGCTGTGCGCCGAAGCCGAAACTTGCCGCAGCGGCGGCTTGCTGCGGGCCGCAGGAAGCGGCGGCATGAGTGATCGAACCTACAACGTCCTCATCCTCTGCACCGGCAATTCCGCGCGCAGCATCTTGGCCGAGTCCCTCATCAATCATTGGGGCGGCGGTCACTTTTGCGCCTTCAGCGCCGGCAGCTTCCCAAAGGGCGAAGTGCATCCCTTGGCCCTTGATCTGCTCAACTCGCTTAACCTCCCGACCGAAAGAATG
>JAFAHH010000558.1 GCA_019237355.1 Acetobacteraceae bacterium
CCCACGTCCTGCACCTCTTCGATCACGTGGGGCCAACCGCCGCGTTCAGCCGTTCGCCGCGCGCCAGCCTTCGCAACAACCCCGCCTGCTGCTCAGCCCAGGCCAGTGCGTCGCGCTCGTATAGCCCGTCCACTTATTCCGTCCCCAGATCTATCCCAGCTTTCCCGCTTTCACCTCGCGCCGCCGCTCCGTCAAAATCCATTCGGTGTAGCCGTTCGGCTGAACGCGGCCCTTGAAGATGAGATCGCAAGCCGCCCTGAACGCCGGCCCATCGAAATCCGGCGCCATATTCCGGTAGTTCGGGTCCCCCGCATTCTGCCGGTCCACGACGGCCGCCATGCGCTTGAGGGTCTCCATCACCTGCTCCGCACTGGCCACACCATGATGCAGCCAATTCGCAATATGCTGGCTTGAAATGCGCAACGTCGCGCGGTCTTCCATCAGCCCGATATTGTGTATATCGGGGATCTTGGAGCACCCCACGCTTTGATCCACCCAACGGACTACATAACCAAGTATGCCTTGCGTGTTGTTATCAAGCTCCTCTTGCACCTGTTCTGGCGACCAATTGATCCCTTCAGCGACGGGGATCGTGAGCAGATCTTGAAGCGGTGCCCGCGGCCGGCTTGCAAGCTCTTTCTGGCGCGCGAAGACATCCACCTCATGATAGTGCAGCGCGTGCAACGTTGCGGCAGTCGGAGAAGGCACCCACGCGGTATTCGCCCCCGCCCGGGGATGGGCAATTTTCTGCGCCAACATATCGGCCATTCGGTCCGGCGCCGCCCACATTCCTTTGCCGATCTGCGCCCGGCCGGGTAGGCCGCATTCCAAACCGATATCGACGTTGTGGTCCTCGTACGCCCGGATCCAAGGCGTATTCTTCATGTCGTTTTTCCGAATCATCGGACCCACTTCCATGGAGGTGTGGATCTCATCGCCCGTACGGTCGAGGAACCCGGTGTTGATGAATACGACGCGCTCCCGCGCCGCATGGATCGCCGCCTTTAGATTTGCCGAAGTGCGGCGCTCCTCATCCATGATTCCCATCTTCAAGGTGTTGCGCTTCATCCCGAGCAAATCCTCGACGGCGCTGAACATCTTACAGGCCCAGGCCACTTCGTCCGGTCCGTGCATCTTCGGTTTGACGATATAAACCGACCCTGCCGGGCTGTTGCGGAACGGGCCGTGGCCGCGCAAGTCATGCAGCGCGATCAAGGATGTGATCGCGGCGTCGAGCATGCTCTCCGACACCTTCTCGCCATTCTGATCGCGCACCGCATCGGTGTACATATGGTGACCGACATTGCGCACGAGCATCAAGCTTCGGCCCGGCAGGGTGAGGCTTCCCCCCGAGGGAGTCGTGTAGGTCCGGTCGGGATTGAGCCGCCGGGTCACCTCGCGGCCGTTCTTTTCGAAAGTCTCGGTCAGCGTGCCCTTCATCAGGCCAAGCCAATTCCGGTACACCTGGACCTTATCGTCCGCATCCACCGCTGCGACGCTGTCCTCGCAGTCCATGATCGTGGTGACCGCGGCTTCCAGGATGATATCGGAAATTCCGGCAGGATCGCTGACCCCGATCGGGTTCGAACGATCGATCTGGATCTCGATATGCAGATTGTGCTGCTTGAGCAGGATCGCAGTCAGCGTCCCGCCCGCTTCGCGGTAGCCGACGAACTGCGCCGGATCAGCAAGCCCCGTTACCGAACCAACATGCTGGTGAACGACCAGCTTGCCTGCTTCGATCTCATACCCAGTTGCCGCGGCGTGCGTGCCGGCGACAAGCGGGGCTGCCTGGTCGAGTATCTCGCGCGCCCGGGCCACGACCCGCTCGCCGCGCATCTTATTATATCCCCGTCCGCGCTCGGCGCCGCCCTCGTCAGGGATAACGTCCGTTCCATAAAGCGCGTCGTATAAGCTGCCCCACCGCGCATTGGCCGCATTCAGCGCGTACCGGGCATTATCGACCGGAACCACAAGCTGCGGGCCGGGAATTTCGGCGATTTCCGGATCGACATTCTCGGTCGCGATCTGAAAATCATGCGGCTCAGGCTGCAGATACCCGATGCTCTTCAGAAAATCCATATAAGCCCGGGGGCTATCAGGCTTGGCGCGATTGACCTTGTGCCACTCATCGATTTGCGACTGCAGGGCGTCGCGCTTGGCCAGAAGATCCTTGTTTTCGGAGTCGAGCCGCGCGATCATATCGGCAAAGCCTTCCCAGAATGCGCCAGCTTCGATTCCCGTTCCCGGAATGGCTTCGTTGTTCACGAAATCGTAGAGAACCGGAGCGATCCCTAGGCGGCCTGCCGCGATGGTATCCATGCGATGATCTCCGCTAATCGAACTAGAGCGCGATGGCTTGAGGCGGATTCGGGCTCCCAATCCGGGACCCCATTTTGCGCGCAAACTAGGGGCCGGATTGAGGTCCCGATCGCCGGAAAGCCTGAATCGCGCTCTCAACCCAAACTCTAGAGCATGATGGCTCCAACCTGAAGCCATGACGCTCTGATGAGGCTTACCCGGCGAGCCGGTCGATGCGCAAGCGCTGGCGGTCATCGGTCAAGCGCCAGGCTGCGAGATAGGCCACCAGCACCGACGCAAGCCCGCTGCCACCCGACAGCAGAAACATCAGCAGGATTTGATACTTCGCTGCCTCCATCGGGTCCATTCCTGCCAGGATCTGCCCAGTCATGATGCCGGGCAGGGTTACCAACCCGGCCGCCGACATTTGGTTCACGATAGGCAGCAACGCTCGCCGGATCGAGGCACGGATGAGCCCCTTCATTGCCTTCATATAGGGCACCCCCAGCGCCAATTGCGCCTCGATCCCAGGCCGCTCGCGGGCCACACCGCCGAGCATCGAGTCGAGCGCCAAGCTTGCTCCATTCAGCACGTTGCCGAGCACAATCCCGGCGAGTGGTATTGCGTAGTGCGGGTCGTACCATGGCGTCGACCGGATCGCCGTGGTCAGCGCCAGCAAGGCCGTCAATGCCGTGGCCGCGGCCACCGATCCAGCGCCGATCGTATAGTTTCCGAAATTGCGCAATCGCTGCTCGGGGCGCGCGGCTACCTCGCGCGACGCCACTGCGACCATGACCAGCACCACTGCAAGGGTAAGGGCCGGCGAGGCGATGGCGAACACCGCCCGTAACACAAACCCAATAATCAGAAGTTGCACCACCAACCGGATTGCCGCAATGCTAAGCTGGCGATGCAAATTGAGGCCGAGCAGCAAAGAGAGCATGCCATCAGCGACGATGAGCACCGCGCCGATCAGAACGTCGCCCGTGCTTAGCAGAATTGGCTTCATGCTGGATGCAACCGGCCAGATTGCATCCGAAACTGCCGGGCGCCTAGTCGCTGGGCCTGCGCTGGATTGTGCGTAACCATCACTATGCTCGTACCGGAAGAGGCGCTCTCCGCGAGCACCCATTCAACCCGCTCCGTACTTCCAGTATCAAGGGACCCGGTCGGCTCATCGAGTAGGAGCACTGCTGGCTTCAGAACCAGGCCGCGGATCAACGCAAAGCGCTGTCGTTCCCCGGTCGATAGCTGGGCAACTGAGGCTTTGAGCAGCGCCGGGTCTAATCCCAGTGCCGGTGCGAGTTGCGCAGCGCGGACCGACGTTTCGGGTGAAAAATGGCTAACGATGGTATCAGCCCACCAGCCAGGTTCCGCGGCGCAGTAGGTGACCCGGGCGCGCCACGTCGGGGCGGGATAGCGCCGCCTGTCCTGACCATCCAGGGCAACCATGCCCTCACTTGGATCAAGATCGGCCAACATCCGGAGGAAAAGTGTCTTGCCCGAACCAGACTGACCGGTGATGGCGATGCATTCGCCGGGTGCTAAGGTAAGATTGAAAGGGCCGGCATGGGCGCTCCGTAGATTCTCAATCCGAAGCCGTGCGATCACGCCCTTCCTCGCACGCTGCGTGGAAGCGCATTAGCTTTGTTTTCCGAACATGTCGGAACCTCATCGCGCGGGCGCGATGCGAACCCGGTCACGCGCTCCTGGAGCCGCAGGCGATCCCCGTCAAGCGCGATCTGCTCTGGCTTCTTCATCCAAAGCTGGGCGGTTACGCCACGCCGGCGAGATGCCCAAGCAGCCGGGCGTGGGAGCGAATGCCGTGGTGAAAGCAACGAAGCTCGAACTTCTCGTTCGGGCTATGCACCTGGTCGCCATCAAGCCCGAACCCCATCAGCACAGAATCAAGACCAAGCACCCGTTTGATCGCATCCACGATGGGAATCGACCCGCCGCAGCCCATCATGACCGGACTGCGCCCATATTCTTCCATCAAGGCAGCACGCGCGGCGCGGACCCAGGGCGTATCGGTTGGAACCGCGATGGCTGGGGCCCCCGTGAATACCTCGTACTCGACCCGTGCATCGCCCGGCAACCGTTCCGCCACGAAACGCTTCAGCCCAGCGAAGATTGCCTCGGGATCTTGATCGGGCACGAGCCGGAAGGACAGCTTAGCGGACGCTTCGGCTGGAATGATCGTTTTGGCGCCCGGCCCGGTGTAGCCGCCCCAAATCCCGTTGATGTCCGCCGTGGGCCTTGCCCAGAGACGCTGCAGCGGCGGCCGGTCGCGCTCACCCGCCGGATCGGAGAGGCCGATTGCGTTTAGGAATGCCTGCTCATCGAAGCCAAGCGCATCCCATTCGCGTACCTGCTCGGGCGGAAGCTCCCTGACATCATCATAGAACGCAGGGACCTGCACCCGGCCATTTGCATCATGCAGGGCGCCGAGAATGCAAGTGAGCGCATTCACTGGATTCAGCGCCGAACCGCCGAACAAGCCAGAATGCAAGTCCCGCGTCGGCCCCTTCAGTGTAAGCTGGACATAAGCGAGCCCCCGCAGCCGGGTGGTGATTGCGGGCGTGTCGATATCCCACATGGCGGTGTCGCTGATCAGCACCGTATCAGCGGACAGGAGATCGCGATTGGCTCGCAGGAAAGGTTCCAAATTGGGGCTGCCGACTTCCTCTTCACCTTCCAGCAAGACCGTCACCTCGACCGGAATACCGCTACCAGCTTCCTTCCAGGCGCGAAGTGCCTCGAGAAACATCAGCACCTGGCCCTTATCGTCGACGGCACCCCGGGCGGTGATTCGCTTGCCGTGCGGGCCATCGATGAGGCGGGGTTCGAAGGGGGGATAGGTCCATAGTTCCAGCGGCTCTGCCGGCTGCACATCGTAATGACCATAGAAGAGAACACGTGGGCCAATCCCGCCACACCGATGCTGCGCCACCACGACAGGGTGTCCTGCCGTCGCACAAACGCGCGCGGCAAGCCCCATTGCGGCAAGCGTGTCGCAAAGCCATGACGCCGCTTGGGCACAGTTCGCCGCGCGGTCAGGATGGCTGCTGACACTCGGTATTCGCAGCAGCGCGAATAGGCGCTCGACGGAGCTGCTTAGATGCAGGTCTATATGACCCAAAACGGCGCTGACTTCTTTACCCGAGGGCAACAACCCCTCCGATTCTGCTCAGGAAAAACTTCTACATTCTTTGCATTCCGCTGAAAACGCTCTAGCAGTCTGCTGAAAAGTGATTGGATTGCAAAGGCTCTGCCTTTGCTGGGGTCCACGGGCAAAGCCCCTGGCCTTCCTTCGTTGCTTTACGAACGACCGGCTTCAATGCTTTTCCGCAGCCTGCTAGCGCAGATTTGTAGGCTCAGAATTTCAGGAAATTGGAAAACGCTGCCCCACGGCCGCCCGCGTCATGGTGCTCAAATAACGTAATCCGGGGTCCAGATGCTTTGATCCATGGTGAGGGCCGGCATGCCCGTATTCGGAGGCCCAACCGGGCGGGCCGGGATGCCAACCACGGTGGTGTAGGGCGGCACCGGCGAGACGACGACGCTGCCCGCGCCAATCTTCGCGCCCTCCCCCACTTCGATATTGCCGAGCACCTTGGCGCCCGCGCCGATCAGCACGCCCCGCCGGATCTTGGGATGCCTATCGCCGCATTCCTTCCCGGTGCCGCCTAGTGTAACCCCTTGCAGCAGGGATACATCATCCTCCACGACGCTCGTCTCTCCGATTACCAGTCCGGTGCCGTGGTCCACCAATACGCCCTTGCCGATCCGCGCCGCCGGGTGGATATCGATTGCGAATACTTCCGAAATCCGGCTCTGCAGGTGGCGCGCCAGGTGAACGCGTCCCTCATTCCAAAGCCGGTGGCTAATCCGGTATGCCTGCAGGGCCTGGTAGCCTTTGAAGAATAGGACCGGGGTCAGCAGATTAGGGCAGGCGGGGTCGCGGTCTTTGATCGCCTGTAGATCGAAGGCTGACTGCGCGACGATACTCGGATCCGCATCGAATGCGGCCCCAATCAAATCGAGCAGGGCGCCGACATCGAGTTCCGGCGTGCGCAGCTTGCGGGCCAGCCAGAACCCGAGCGCCTCGGCGAAACAGTCGCGGCGGAGCACGCCTTCTTCAACTTGCCGTGCAAGCGCCCGCTCGCTCTGCTGCAGCTCCTGGGCGTTCTGCCGGATTGCCGACCAAACCTGGGCGACCAGGGGCGACTCTTCGCGATCCGGGTTGCACAGAACGAGATGGGGCTGGGCCATTGCCGACGTCTCCAAGTTATTTGCGTGCAAATGGTCCGACCCGGCCAGGAACGCAACCGGCCGCCCTTGCCGACAGCCAAGAGCCGATCTGGGCTTGACTGGAATTGAAGCTCACCAGAACCCAAGCGGATTCCCGCTGCGCCGACGCGTTGTCGAGGCGGTCAGCACGTCCAAAGAACCCGCTTTGTAACTGCTCACGCCCGATGCCGAGTGGCCGTGGTGCCCCGTTGGGGTGCATAACTTTGTGTACCTCTCCCCAGGAGGACCATCGACGCAATGCGCCCATTGAAAAATAAACAAGCCGGACGTTGCCGCCCCCTTCACGGGCATGAAGCCTTGCGATGATCCTACACGCGATCGAAGCAGGCGAGGGTTCCCCGGTCGTGCTGCTGCATGGCCTGTTCGGTTCGGCCCGGAATTTCGGGGCGGTGCAGCGGGAGCTTGCACACGAGCGGCGCGTGCTCGCGCTCGATTTGCGCAATCATGGCGAGAGTCCGCACGACCCGCAAATGGATTACAGACTCATGGCGGAAGACGTGATCGAGACCTTGCGGGCCCATGATGCAACGCCTTGTGCGCTGATCGGTCATTCGATGGGTGGCAAGACAGCCATGCGCGCCGCATTGGATCAGCCCGGCGCAATCGACCGGCTTATCGTTTCGGATATCGCGCCTGTCGCTTATCCGCCGGCCTTTCGCGCGTACGCGGATGCGATGCTGGGGATCGAGCTTGGGCCGGGTCTGTCGCGGAGCGCCGCCGACGCCATGCTGGCCGGTGCGGTGCCTGATCCAGCGATACGGGGATTTCTACTACAAAATCTACGGACGGGACCGGCGCCAAGCTGGCGGTGCAACCTGCCCGCGATCGCGGC
>JAFAHH010000566.1 GCA_019237355.1 Acetobacteraceae bacterium
CGCATCAGAGATGGATCAACCGTCGTTGCGAGCCCTGCTCCCTGCCTTGGGCGGCAAGTCCGGATGGTTTTGGAAATCGGCATCGCCGGTGCGACGGAGCACGCCTGCTGGAGTTGAAAACGGACATGAGAGAGCAGATCGCGATCAGGTGGGATCGCCGCAGGTGATCCCATCGCGTGAATCTGCTCTAAAAACGACTACTAGAGCGGTTCCACGTGAGTGGAAAACGCTCTCGAGGTTGCGATCGTTTGAGGTGGAACACCCTTTGCCGCGTGCGGGAGTGGCGCCACGGCCTTCACAGACGCGCAGCATATTCTTCCCCGGGCCGTTCCTCGACTTTCTCGACCCATGGGGAAACCGGCTGGAGGTGGTGGACTACGCAGATGTCCAATTCACGAAGGCGCCTCACATTTTGCGCGGGATGGGGCTCGATTTGAACAAGAGCGAGCAGGCCCGGCGCGAGCTTGCTCAAAAGGGCATGGCAGACCCGCGGGCCTAAGGCCAAACTTTTAGTTAGCCCCGGCCGATACCTACCAGCAGCGCCGCTGTGTAACCCTCGGGCTCTTCCTTGATGTAGCAGAAGCCCGCCTTCGCCGGGTCCATTTGGGCGATCGCATCCGTAGTGTTCAGCGTGTCGCGCCGCACCCGGCGGTCGCTGTAGGGCCGGACATCGGCGTAGATGTGATCGCTGAGCCCGTCCGGGAAATACATCTGGCCTGTCAGAACGGAGCGGCGATCGAGAAACAGCTTGAAATGGACGTGCGCGGTTCGGCCTGGATACCACCCGGGGTAAAGGGTCTTGAATGTCACCCGGCCCTGGGAATCCGAGAACTGGGTTCCGCGAAGGAAAGTCTGCCCGGCCGTGCTTACGCGGCGTGAATCGCCCTGTTGCGTGTACCCGGAGTAACGACCGAGCGGATCGGCATGCCACACATCCATTCGGGCATTGGCGACGGGGCTGCACGAGCCGGCTTCGACGACGTGGAATTGAAGGGCGAGAGGGACACCCGGCAGACCTTCGCTTATATCGGCCCGGTGGAGGGCGGGATCGAAGTAGAAGGGACCTTCGATGGATTGGGGTGTGATGACGCAGGCTGAAGGGTTGGGGAAGAGCTGGGCGGCCTGGCTGGAGGTCGGGCCGGGTGCCGCATAGGCCGACGCAGTTCCCAATCCGGCCAGAACTATATCGCGGCGGGTCAATGGGCGAACCGGCATGCGAGCAAGCGAGGCCTTATTGCTCCTCGGCAATAACCGGATGGCGCAAGGTGCCGACCGCGGAAATTTCGATTTCGACGATATCGCCCGGCTTGAGCCAGCGCGGCGGTGTGCGGTAGGCGCCGACACCGCCTGTCGTGCCGGTGATGATCACGTCGCCGGGTTCCAGCTGGGTAAACGTGGAACAGTATTCCAGCAGGCGAGGTATATCGAATACCAGGTCGTCGATCGTGGCACGCTGCATCTCCTCGCCGCTGACCCGTGTTGTGAGGCTGGACTTGGTGATGTCGCCGGCCTCCTCGGGCGTTATGATCCAGGGCCCGAACCCGCCGGTGTTTGGGAAATTCTTGCCGGGGGTGAACTGGGTCGTGTGCCGCTGCCAAGCCCGAACCGAGCCGTCATTGTAGCAAGAGTAACCTGCGACCACGCCCATCGCCGTATCGCGAGCTACGTAGCGGCAGGACTTGCCCATTACCACGGCCAGCTCGCCCTCGAAGTCCAATGTATCGGAGACTTTGGGCCGGATGATGGGTTGCAGATGACCGACCTGGGTGTTGGCCCAGCGAGTAAAGATGGTGGGATGCGAGGGGATTTCGCGCCCGCCCTCCAGAATGTGCGATCGGTAGTTCAGGCCGACACAGATGATCTTTTCGGGGTCAGGGATGGGCGGGAGGAAGGTGATTTTGCTAAGGGGATAGCGCTGCCCCGCCGAACCGGCGCTCGGCAGGGATCCTTGGCCAAGCGCGCTCCGCAGACTAGGCGCGAGTGTGCCGCAATCGACGACCGCCTCACCCTCAACCATGCCCCAGGTTTTGTTTCCGCTGGGGGCTAAGAAGCTCATCAGGCGCATGGCGATGCCTCTTTGTTCTGATCCCAACCATTAAACTATCACTGGCAGTCAGCAAAGTGAACTTCGCTTGGGTGCACTCTGGCCAATAGGATGAAGATTCCAGTTCGGCGGTTTTAGACCCTAGGTTGTTGATATTAAGGAATGGGCCGAACGGCTCGCGGTAGAGGGCGCCCAGCCTTTGCTGGCAAGATTTGTTGCAAGCGGTTGATGTCGAGAGCAAGGTGTAAGCCCAGATGGAGACACGAACCTGCGGGAGGTGCAGATGGAGACGAACGCAGGCCCGGCCGACCACTGCGAGTTGGCAAGCGCTCGCGGTGCACCATCGGCAGATCAAGGACCTGCATTTGCGCACACTCTTCGCCAAGGATGCTGGCAGGGCACAACGATTTTTAGCCGAAGGAGGCGGGCTTTTTCTAGACTACTCGAAAAATCGCATCACTGACGAGACCCGGCGTCTGCTGCTCCAGCTTGCGGAGGAGTGCGGCGTCGCGGCAAGGCGCGATGCAATGTTTCGAGGCGAGAAGATCAACGACACGGAGAAGCGCGCCGCCTTACACGTGGCATTGCGCGCGCCCCGTGGTACGCAGATTGAGGTCGACGGCAAGGACGTGGTGGCAGAGGTGCACCAGGTCCTAGATCAAATGGCGGCCTTCGCCGACAAGGTTCGAAGTGGCGCCTGGGCCGGCCACACCGGGAAGCGAGTCCGGAACGTGATCAATGTTGGAATCGGTGATCATATCTCGGCCCAGAAATGGCGTATCGCGCCCTTCGCCCTTATAGTGACCGAGCGATGACGTTCCGCTTCGTTGCTAACGTGGATGGCGCAGATTTCACCGAAGCGACGCAGGGTCTCGATGCAGCGGAGACGCTGTTCGTCATTTCGCAAAAACCTTTACCACATTGGAGACAATGACGAATGCGGCGACGGCGCGGCAATGGAGCGTCGGGGCGCTAGGCTCAGATGCATCGGTCGCGAAGCACTTCGTTGCCGTCTCCACGGATGAAAGGGCGTGCGTGAGTTCGGCATCGACCCGAATAACATGTTCGGCTTTTGGGATTGGGTCGGCGGCCGCTACTCGATGGACAGCGCGATCGGGCTCTCCACCATGATCGCGATCGGGCCTGAGAACTTCCGCGACATGCTTGCGGGCTTTCGTGCAATGGATGAGCACTTCTGCAATGCGCCAGGCGAACGCAATCTGCCTATGCTCATGGGTCTGCTCACAATCTGGTACAACAACTTTTTCGGTGCGCAGACGGTCGGTATTGCCCTATTCTGCGCATCTCGGGCGCTTTCCGGCCTACTTGCAGCAATTGCAAATGGAAAGCAACGGTAAGCACGTCGACACCGAGGGCAACGCTGTCGAGTATCAAACAGGACCGATTATTTGGGGTGAGCCGGGCACCGACGGCCAGCATTCCTACTATCAGCTCATCCATCAGGGCACGAAGCTGATCTCTTGTGACCTGATCGGGTTTTCGCAGCCGCTGAGCCCAATGACCCATCAACACGACCTGCTGATGGCCAACTTGTTCGCCCAGGCAGAAGCGCTTGCTTTCGGCAAGAGTGCGGCGGAAGTTGCGGCCGAAGGCGTTCCCGATTGGCAGGTGCCGTTCCGGGTTTTTGAGGGTAACCGCTCCACCAATATGCTCCTGGCCGACAAGCTCGACCCGCGCACGCTCGGCGCACTCGTTGCACTTTATGAGGCACAACGTCTTCACCCAAGGCGCCGTATGGAACATCGACAGCTTCGACCAGTGGGGGGTTGAGCTGGGCAAGGTACTGGCGCTGCGCATCGTGCCAGAGCTGGACCCGGGACACACAGGGACGCTGGCGCATGACGCTTCCAGCAATGCGCTGATCGAACGCTATCGCCGCGCGCGCGGCGCTAGAGCGCGATGGCTTGAGGCGGAATCGTCCGAAAGCCTGAATCGCGCTCTGAAACCAAAGTTCCTAGAGCGGGGTGGCTTTACCTGAAGTCATCCCGCTCTAAGGGTCCTATCAGTCAAAAGGGAGCCAGGCGATGACAGGTGAGCCAGTCTAAGTCTAAGCCGAAACCACCTCTGTGCCCAGCGCCCTGGCGCCGCCCGCCATCTTTTCATCGAAGGTCGCGAGGGCTGCACCGGCGCGCTGAGCGATTGCGATGTTGAGCGCGTCCGGGGTGCGAAGGGTAAGATCAAGCCGACGCAAATAGGCCTGCGCGGCCTTTACGTCGGCTGCTGCCGTCGTGACCCATTCGGTGGTCCGGGATACCCAAACATCGAACGTGGAGAAGGCGACGCGTGCCTCGTCCGCCGTGATCCGCTGCATCCGCACCAGCCGGGCAATTGCCGAAGAAAACTCCGCGGCGGCAAAGTCGCTTACGACCAGGATCGGTCTTTGTGCGTAAAGGAAAGCATCGGCTCGGGCGCTAAGCGAATCCTCCGTGAGCAGGGCGACCAAGATGCTCGCATCGAGATAGACCCGGCCCGCCTTCACCCGTTGTCTTCATCCCGCATTGTGCTGACCAAAGCACCAGCATTTCCTCTCACGCAACCTGTGCCTACCCGGCGGGCAACAAGCCACTCCAGGTCGCTCGCCGAAACGGGGCGGGTTTGGGCGTGAACGGGCTTGAGTTCAACAACCGGCCGACCATGACGCGTAATCACGATATCTTCCCCGCTCAGGGCACGATCAATCAGCTCAGAAAGATGATTTTTTGCTTCCGCCAAGCTATGCGCTTCCATGACGGCAATATAGCTATTGTCTGGCCATTTTGTCCAGGGTGTCTAGACTAGCCCGCCTGCCCCGACACGAGCTGACGCAATTTTCGGACGGCGCTATCAGGTGTGGTCAGCACCGGCTTGCCCGTGGCTTGAGCCACCGCCGGGGCTGCCCGGGCTAGGCTGAACTGGGCGAGCGCGATAACATCACAGCCGCCCAACCTCCTTGCCGCGGCAGCGGCTACGAGCCGGTCGTGAGCCGGGCCATCGCCTCGGTTCAGCGCCTCCAGACCCTCGGCCGCGAGGCAGGGAACGATGGTGACCGAGGGATCAGCCGCCGCAAACTCAGGCGGCATCGAATCGAGCGTTCCCGGGAATGTTGCGATCAGCCCGATGCGTGCCCCCTTGCCAGCGCTCGCGATCGCCTCTTCGATCATCGCCTCATTCGGTTTCAGGACCGGCAAGGGTGCAAGCTCCTGCGCACAAGCCTCGATGCAAGAGCCAAAAGCGGAGCAGGTGAACAGAATGCCCTTTGCCCCACACCCAGCCGCGTAACGGGCGAGTGCGAGGAACCGTTCGGTCATCGCCGAGGTGAGGCCGCCCTGTTCGTCGAGATCCGCCGAGAGCGAATCATCCAGCAGATTGGCTAGTCGGGCTTCCGGCCAAAGCCGCGAGAAGGCCTCCTCGATCGGTGCGATCGAGTGTTTCAGGGCGTGGATAAGGGCTATGCGCATGGCTCGGCCTCTTTAGTTATGGCGTGCGCCGGGATCTAGGCTTGGGCGCATAAACGACTGCCGACGAGCGTCGCCGGTTTGCATCACTCGGCCGGTCCTCATCACTTCGGTTGTGGCGGGCACCGAAATCCGGGATGGACTGTTTCGTTTCGAAAAAACCTCGCCAGGGGTCATCCCCAAGCTTATCGATGCGGTCAGGCACGGTACGGAGAGTAAACGCAGCCGGATCAAGCTGGGGCACAACTTCATCCCATGCGAGCGGGGTTGCGACCGGAGCGCCGGGCCGGGCGCGCGGGCAGAAGGAGGCGATGGCCGTGTTGCCAATCGCGTTCCGTATCCAGTCCACGAGGATGCGGCCCTGGCGTTGCGCCTTGCTCACGGTGCAAATGTACCGTCCGGGATCCGCTTCGCAAATCATCTCGGCAAAAGCCCGGCAGAATGTTTTTACGCGCTCCCAATCCCATTCTGGGTCGGGAATCACTGGGGCCACTAAATGCAGGCCCTTGCCGCCTGTGGTGCGACAAAACGATACCAGCCCCATTCGCTCAAGCCGGTCGCGCAAGTGATGCGCGGCGACAATCACATCTACCCAGCCCACGTCTTGGGCCGGGTCGAGGTCGAAGACAAGCCAGTCGGGGTGCAGGGGATCCGCTTCAGAGGCGCCCCAGGCATGCAGCTCGATGGCCGACATCTGCGCCATCGCGATAAGCCCGTCCGTGTCATCCACCGCCACGTAGGGTGACCCTGCCGCACTGCCATCCCGGACAAAGGGTGGGAATAGGCCCTCCGTGCGCTTTTGAAAGAACCGCTCCCCGCCAATACCCTCTGGGCAGCGCACGATACCGAGCGGCCGGTGCCCAATCCCTGGGAGCGCCCTGGCCGCTACAACCTGCCAATACTCCGCGAGATCCAGCTTGGTTATACCCGGCCAGAGCTGGCGATCGGCATGGGTGAGCTCCACCCCACTCACGGTCTTGGTCTTGCGTTTGGGCGCGCGGGCGACGATCACACCGGCAGGCGGCCCGGGAACAGCCGGGGCAGGCGGCCCACTCGGTAACGACGGAACAACCTTCCGCTTTATGGAGCGACTGATCACCTGGGGGCCGGCGGCGGTAGCACGGTATGCCATACGCGAAGCGTCCGGGTCGGGCGGATCGCGGACCACCTCCTGCGCCGGCTTGTCTTCGCGAAGGCCGAGGAAAACCGAATGGCGGATTCGGCCCTCGCCAGACCAGCCGGCGTATTGCAGCTCGGCGACCAGCTCTGGCCGGACCCAGGTGATCCGCGCCGGCAGCGGATCACCCGAAACCAAGAGCCCCGCTGGAGGATCGGACCTTATCGCCGCGAGCTTCGCTCGAAGCGCCTCGAGCTCTTCGTCGGTGAAGCCGGTGCCCACGCCCCCAGCGTAATGCAACTGGCCCTGCTTGTCGTAATATCCGGCCTGCAGTGCTCCGAAGCCGGTGCGCAACCCGGCGGGAGGAGTATAGCCAAGCACCACGAATTCTTCCCGACCCCGGCATTTGAGCTTGAGCCAGCAGTCGCTACGGCCGGGTCGGTAGGGCGCATCAACCCGCTTACAGACAATACCCTCGAGCCCCATCTCGCACGCTTGCCGGCGCATTGCCGCGGATTGGCCGCGCACGTGGTCGCTGTAACGAACCACCCCGGTCCAATCGGAAAGCCCGGCTAGCACCTGCTTGCGCTCAATCAGCGCGCAATCGCGCAGGTCCCAGCCATTCACGTGCAGCAGATCGAAGGCATAGAAGAACAGGCGATCATCACCGCCTTCCGAGAGGGCGGCCTGAAGGTCATGAAAGCTGGATACGCCGTTCTCGCGCAAAGCAACCATCTCGCCATCAAGCAGCGCCGTCTCCGTGCTGATTTTGGCGAAGTTGCGTGCCAGGTGCGGCAGACGGTCGGTCCAATCATGGCCTTTGCGCGTCATGAGCCGGGCGCGGCCCTGCTCAATCCAGACCAACAACCGGTAGCCATCGAACTTAATCTCGCTGATCCATTGATCGCCCGCGGGCGGTTGCTCGGCGGCTGCGCAGAGCTCCACGCCCTGCTTGGCGGGGAGCGGCGCACGCACCGCGCCGGGAGCGGGCGGCAGGCCCACTGGCGGCGGCGACGCTTCCCCTTCCGGGGGCGCCGACTCTTCCGGCGGAAGGGCGAGCCTGGGTATCTCGGCTTCGAGCGCCAATGCATCGACGCCAGGGCGCTCGTATTCGTCATGGCCTTTGATGAGGAACCAAACTTCCTGCCGCTCGCGTTCCCGGCGCTTGAGCCGCACGAGCCGGAAGCGCCCGGCAAGGCGCTGGCCGTGCAGGATGAACTGCAGCTCCCCCTTGCGCATCGCCTCCTCGGGATCGCCAATCGGCTCCCAGGTGCCGCGATCCCAAGTCTCGACTGTACCTGCCCCGTATTGACCCTCGGGGATCGTGCCCTGAAAATCGGCGTAGTCGAGCGGATGATCCTCGACGTGAGCGGCAAGCCGCCTATCGGCCGGGTCGAGCGAGGGGCCTTTGCGCACTGCCCAGCTCCAGAGCACGCCGCCATGCTCGAGCCGGAGATCCCAATGGAGCCCGGCCCGCCTGGCGGCGTGCTTTTGCACGACGAAGATGGGAGCGTTTTCACTTGGCCCCGGCGCGCTTGGCGCCGGTTCGGCCGTGACCGCGAAATCCCGCTTAGACCGGTAGGCCTGGATCGACGTATCGTGAGGGACTGATGGGCTCGGCATGCATGCTCAACGCAGATCACCGGGAGGGGCAGCGTACCAGCGGGTTAGGAAATTCGCGGCACCCGGGGAACGCAATTTCATTATCTCCTCGGCGCTGCACGTGGAGAACATCGGGCGTTTCGCACCCGAACCCGACTTCCCCGCCCGGGCCGGGGAAGCCTAGGAGACCGCCCGCTGGCGGTTCAGAGCCGGCCCCGGCGAAATGGATCTCCACGCCCGATTGCGTGCCGCGCGCGCTCTCGATGACGCGTTGAATGTAGGTCACCTCGGTAAGGGTGGCCCGCAACACCACGTCTCGGGTAAAAATCACCACCGGTTGACCCAGACAGGAACTGGCAGACAGTCCAATCGGCGCGGGGAAAAGCCCGCCTACCCAGGCGCCAAAGAGCCAAGCATGGGCAGGCTGCTGCTCTCGCTGCGCCCGTAGCGTGTCGATCGGGGATGCAATTGCTGCCGCACAGAGCGCGGCGGCTGTCGAAATCAGACGAATGCTTCGTCGCATTCGGCGGTCCCCCATTGCCCGTCATAAAGTTTGCTCAAGGTTAACCACGCGCGTGTTTCGATTGAAAATGGCCTGCCGACATGGCAGTGGATGGCCGTGTCCGGAAGGAGACTTGATGCTTAGGCGCCTTTATGACCGCACGCTTGCACTTTCCGCGAGCCCGCATGCCCCCTGGTGGCTAGCCGGTGTCGCGTTCGCCGAGAGCAGCTTTTTCCCCATTCCCCCCGACGCGCTTCTTATTCCCATGGTGCTGGCTCGCCGAGACCGGGCTTGGCAGCTCGCGACCGTTTGCACCATTGCTAGCGTGCTTGGGGGGGCGCTCGGCTATCTGATTGGCTATGCGCTGTTTAATCAGCTCGCGGCACCGCTGATCCAATTTTATGGATATACCGAGCGGTTTGCCGCCTTCCAGGCGAAGTATGCGCAATGGGGCCTCTGGGTCATCTTGATCAAGGGGCTAACGCCCATTCCGTATAAGATTGTCACGATCGCTTCGGGCGCGGCGCATTTCAATTTCCCCGTCTTCATGGGCGCCAGCCTGGCCACCCGCGCGGCGCGATTCTTTCTACTGGCCGGCTTGCTACGACATTTCGGAGGGCCGATACGGGATTTCATCGAGCGCCGACTGACTTGGGTGACAAGCGGGGTTGCGGCGGCGATCATAGGCGGGTTTTTGGCGCTGCGATTTCTGTAACCGAGTCTAGCAGGCTGCTGAAAAAGGAAGGCCAGGGCTCTGCCCTGGACCCGTCA
The DNA here is from genome assembly GCA_019237355.1 of Acetobacteraceae bacterium. Lineage (GTDB taxonomy): Bacteria > Pseudomonadota > Alphaproteobacteria > Acetobacterales > Acetobacteraceae > JAFAHH01. The sequence goes on from JAFAHH010000566.1 coordinate 9,492, forward strand.
TGCG
>JAFAHH010000573.1 GCA_019237355.1 Acetobacteraceae bacterium
CCCCCACTCCCGGCATCGATGTGCCACAACGTGGTCGTCTGTGAGCGCCACAATGAGAGGAGCCGTCCGCCATGCAGGCTACCACCATCGGCATGCTAACGCCCAATCGTGGGAAATTTGCAAAACGGCGGAGGCATCCTCCGTCGGACTTGCCCTGGCCGGTTCGTTATCGGAACAGCATTCCGCTTGCACCGACACCAGTGCGATACTTCACTTAGCCATGCCCCGCAAAACATCCGTCCCGACCATCCCCGAAAAGCCGCCTGGCCGAGCCAAGCCGGAGAGGTCTCGCGTAGTCCCCAAAAGGGGTGCCGAGCTCAGTCTCAAGCAGTTCGATCTCTGGACTCGTTTGCAGCCTCCCCGGATCAGGATACGGCAGCCGAAGCAGGCCCAAAGCATTGGGCCAGGGCGAGGCAGCGCCGCGGCTCACGCAGCACCTGAGCCATCGCGAATCGCTTTCGCGCAGAGTTGGCGGAAGGGAGGGGGAAGCAAAATGGACACGTGGCCCGAAATCTGCGGTTCGCCCCAAACTTCTATCTTACGACCACTACAGGGCCGTGAGACCAATGAGCGCATCGACCGAGATTTTTACCAGCACCGGGCGATTGATGATTGTCGTTCTAGGCGGGCTGGCGGACGTGGAGCGCGAGGCTTTTCCCTTTGTGGCTTTTTTGTTGCAGTGCAACCAAGCGCCGGGTCCAGCGTTGGTCTAGTTGACCATTGACCTTCTTTCCTTGGAACCTAGCCGCCCTCCGGGGCGGCTTTTTATTTCTGCCCCCGCTCCTCGACCCCGCCGGACCAACTCCCGCCACAGCTGATCTGCCGCCGCGCCACGCCGCTCGCATTCTTCCTGACTGATCTCCGGCATGCGCTCGCGTGGGCCAACGATCACGCGCGTCAACTTCGGTTGGGGCCCAGGCTGGGGCTGGAGTGTCACGCCGCCGCCGACCTACGCATCACCTGGGCCACAGGCTGCCACGCCTTCGGGGCAGTCCTGCTACGCTGGTGCCTATGTTTGCCCAATGGAGCACGCCGTCCCCTCCGGCAGCGGGTGCTACTGCCTATCCAACAACCGCACGCATGTTTTCGGTCGAGCCAGTTAAGTTCGCTTACGCCTCGGGGGCCGTCCGACATACAACAACGGCGTTACCTCCATGGGACGGACTTCCGGCGGGTCAAAAATGGCGCGCATAACCCTACGGGGACTTTACCAAGCGGCCGCAGCGAGGAGGGAGAGCGGCCTTTCTACCGCCAGTGCGCCATCATCGCGGCGACGAGCCCGACCGCATCGCATCCGTCAGCAAGCGTAGCTGAGCAAATCCGGTCATCGGATAGGCCGGTTACCTGCCGACAGCAGACCCATCAGTTCGGCATCAGTTATCGTCGCGGGATCGCGGCTGCCCCTCCTCGGGCGGTGCTCGCCCAAGCCCGGCCAATGCGGCTACAGTGCGCTCTATGGCGGTCGCGATTCGCGTAGGCGGCCATGAGGCTTGCAGCTCGCGACCGCCGGTGGCCTAGTTTCCGGAAGGTCACGAACCGCGGCTGGCGCTATCTGCCTCCTTCGCTAGTGCGTTGATCAGTTGAAAGAACTCGCCGGATTGGCCGATGAAGAGCCCGTCTCTGGTGAAAGCCTCGACAGTCGCCACTGCACCACCCTCCTGGTCCGAGGTCGGACGGATAATCGAGACGACTGGGAACTTCCGGCTAAGGAACGGGCAGGGCTCAGGCATAATCAGATTGGTCTGGAAGTCCTCGCCGCCGAACGGCGCCACGTTGAGGTTGGGAAAGGTTAGCCGTGAATTGTTGGGGTCGGTGAGCGGCGCTAGGGGGGTGGAGACCGCGTTGCCGGCCTTATCGTGCCAGGTCTGAAAATGGCTTGTCTCTGTCGGGCCGATGCTGAGCAGAATTCGCAGAACCTCCAAACTGGTGACTTTCTGAGCGAGCGTCGGGTAGAGGCTGCTGCCACCTTGCTCGATGAAGCAGAAGTGGAACGCCGCCGTATTGGCGATGGCTTGGATGTGATCCTTTGGTGTAAGGTCGTCGTCGGTAAGTGGGATGGCTGGGAACTGGCCGCTACTCAGGCTTTGAACCGCCTGAGGAAACCGGAACCCGGGATCGAGGTCAGGGTTGTTTGCACGGCTGCGGTAGCGCGTATACCAGCTCGTATCCACCGTCAGTTGCATGAGGTTCGTGAGCCGCCCGATCTGATTGGCTCCGGTCGCCCGGCTGCTCGGCAACGTGCGAAACTGGTCTAAATTAACTTCATCGGCGCCGTTCGCAGCCAGGAAGGCGTTGAGAAACGTCTCGTGGCTGATCTCATCCTCGGTATTGTCGTGGATGTATTGCGGCATGTCTGAGTCGAGGTTGGAAAGCGCAGCGGTGTAAGGTGCGCTTCCGCCGGTCGGCAGGCCCGGAAGTTCGTGATCCTGCACGCCGCCAAGCTCGGCGTATTGCAGCCAGAGATCGCTCTCGATCAACTCAACGGCCGCCAGGAACTGCAGGATCGCAATGTCACCCTTGGTCGGATTATCCTGGTCCTGTCCGTATGCGGACAAGCGTTTTCCGAGAAGACCCAGGCCCGCAGCGGCTCCGCCAGCCGCTATCATTCCGGCCCTAAGGAAGGAGCGCCGCTCCGCTCGGTTTGCTTTCATGGCTGTTCTCCCCTTTGGTGTTCTTGCGTTGGCAAGCATTGTCTTTTCACAAGCCGGCCGCAAGAGGGCGCACTAGGTCGCACAAGCGCTGATGCCGAACAATAAATCAGCCCTGCGGTCTGGGTGGTGACGGCCGGCGCGAGGGAGGGGACCCCCGCCATGGCGAGTAAAGGGTGGCGGGCGAGCCAAACGGTGGATCGATGGTTCCTGAATCCATGTCATTGAAATAACAGGTTTCTAGTGGTTTCAGGTTTAGTGGGAAAGCGGACAAGAAATCGTTATTTCCACCAGACGTTAAACTTCTGTATAAAGTTTTCGGCGCCTTAGGTGAGGCGACCTCCGCGGGGTCTTCCCGGTGCACTACGTTGCTGGCGCAGGGCGATGGCCAGACGCATGTCAGGGCAGGCGGACAGAATCAAGCCGAGATAAAAACCGACATAGGGGAGAAGATCCATGCTACGTATCATAGGTGGCGTTTGCCTTTCGACTATCGTGACGTTGTCGCTTGCGCACGCCCAATCATCCGTAAACGAAGTAACGTTCGATCTTGTGCCTAACCCGGCGTTTAAAACAT
>JAFAHH010000137.1 GCA_019237355.1 Acetobacteraceae bacterium
AGCTGACGACCATCGTGCCACACGTCACCTGTCTGAAGTGCCTCCGCGCCGCCGCCCAACGACTGGAAACCATCGGCAAGGCGTACCTGGAATTCATTCTGGCCCTGGAACAAATGACGACGGCCGCCAAAGCGTTCCCGGGGTAAACTGGCACCATGAGCAGCAAACACGATCGACCGCCGGCCCCGCCGTGGGCATTGGACCAACTCAACGACCAGGACTGCGCCATCACGGCCCTGAACCGAGAACTGGCCGACACCAAAGCGGAACTGGCCCAACTGCAGCAGTGGCGCCGCGAACAACTCCGCTTCGTCAAGGCCCTCAACGGCTGGCTCCGCGAGCTTGGCGGTGAGTCGGATCGCTGCTACCATCCGCGCCGCATTTTGGAGGATTGGTCGCGCGACCTGGCGACGGACCTACTCCAACGGCTCAAGGATGGTGCGGAGCTCGAGCAACTGACCAAGGAAACCGTCAACGGGTTGCTCGCCTTTGCCACGCTCTACCGGCAAGCCTGTCTCGATCTGATCGAAGCGTTTGCGGCCGATTGCCAGGACAGCGGCGAACCGGAGGATCTGGAAAAAGCCGTGATGGCGCGGGCCATTGCTCATGCACTCCGCACCGCGATGGGGTAGAATAGCCTCGTGAGATGTACCGCTTCATGTCGCGGCCGGCGCCACCTTTCCTCGGCGCCGGCCCTTTTCGCTTTCGCAACCTTTCCCTTTCTCGGATAGAATCCAAGCATCCTGACTTCCCGGCTGCCGGCTCATCACCGGCACGGCCGCGCACTCTTCCCGCTTGGTCTGGCATGCGGCTGATCCTTTATTGGAACGGCCTGCTATGCCGACGAACCCCTACCGGCCCGACCTGCCCCCTCTCCACCGCGACCGCGCCGGCCAGCCCGTTCTCTATGGCCCCGACGGCGAGCCGATTAGCTTGAACGACCGGCTCGGTGCGGCCAACGGCAGCAACGGCACGGGCCGCCACCCGGACCCCGGCGAACGAGTCTTCCCCCTGCCCCATGTGCTCACCTACACCGGCATTTTCGGCTCGGCGATGCGCGTCTACAGCTGGCGCTGGGACGAGGCGATGCGGACGTCGCGGGAAGACGCTCTGGGCATGCGGCGTGATGCGTTCCTCATGGGGCTGCTCCAAGAGCGGCGACTGGCGACGGCCCAGCTCGGCTGGCACCTGGAACCGGAGGATGCGAAAGACCAGCGACAGAAGGACTCGGCGGCGGCGCTCACGGCCCTCATCAAGCGCGTCAGCCATTTTCAGAAGCTGCTCATGTGTTTGCTGGACGCGATTTGGTATGGGCGCTACGCGGTCGGCCTATCCTACGTGTGGCAGCAACGGCTGGGGCGGCGGCAGCTGTCGGCCAACGGCTTTTATCCGATTAACGGCGACAAGATCCAATACCGCTTCCGCCTGCCCGGTGAGAAGGAGTACATCGAGGACGGCACCCCGCTTATCCTGGTCAACCCGGCCTGGATTCGCGGCGTGCCCAAGGCCACGTCCATTCTCACCGATCGCGGCACCGCCCTCGTTCTCCGCGACCCGTACTGGCGTGAGCGCTTTCTGATCCATCAGCACGAGATGGACGACGCGGACTACTTCGAGGGGGAAATGGCCGGCGGCGTCCAGGGGGTGGGGGTGCGGCACCGCATCTACTGGCTGGACTGGTTGCGGAAAGAATGGCTCGGCAACGTCTGCGACTTCATTCAAAAAGTCGGCCAGGGGGTCCTGATTTTCTACTACGAGGCCGGCAATCCGCAGAGCGAGAACGCGGCGATCAAGGCCGCGAATGAAATGTCGAACAACACGGTTATTGTGTGGCCGCGCCCCATCGGCTCCGAGAAGCAAGGGGCGGGGGTGGATAAGCTCGAAATGAGCATGTCAGGGTCCGAAACACTGGTGAAGCTGCAGGAGCATGTCGAGGGGATCATTGAGCGGTATATCGTCGGGCAGACGGGCAGTAGTCGCTCGGAAAGCTCGGGGCTCGGGACCCATGACACGGAGTTCATGGCGGATACCAAATACCGACTGACGAAATATGACGCCCAGAACCTCGGTGACACGCTGACCACGGACCTGGTGCCGGTGCTCCAGCGCTGGAACCGGCCGGGGGAAGAGTATCGGCACAAGTGGGTCTTTGAGGTCGACAAGCCGAACGCGAAGGACCAATTGGAGGCGGCGAGCAAGGCGTACAGCATGGGGGCACCGGTCAAGACGGAGGAAGTGCTCGGGTTTGCCGGGTTGAGCAAGCCGCAACAAGGGGATGATGTGCTCAGGAATCCCCAGACTCAGCAGCAGCCCCAGCAACCAGGGGGAGGCGGCGGGGCACCGGGCGGTGGGGGTATGGGTGGGCTGCTCGGGATGCTGGGCGGCGGCCAACCCAACGGTTCACCGAAGGCGCAGCCGCCAGGGCAATCGCCCAACGGAGCGGCGCATTCCAACGGTGTCGCACCCATGCCGCATACCGTGGCCGATGGCTCCGCGAAGCTGTCCCGCG
>JAFAHH010000155.1 GCA_019237355.1 Acetobacteraceae bacterium
ACGGGACGCGCATCAAAGCACTGAGCCGCCGTTACGCGCCTGGTTGGGCTTGGCCGGCCGAGTACGATAGCTTGCGGCCGGCAAGAGGATCTCATCAGTCGGTCTCAAGAACAGACGAGACAGCCCTTGCTTTCTCCCGTAATGCAAATTTCTGAATCTTGCCGGTGGAAGTCTTCGGCAATTCGTGAAAGGCGAAATATTTCGGCACCTTGTAATGCGCCAAATTGTCGCGGCAATAAGCCGTGAGCTCATCCGCGGTGACGGTCGCGCCCGGTTTGAGTTCAATGAAGGCGCACGGCGTTTCGCCCCATTTTGGGTCGGGCTTTGCTACCACAGCCGCATATAGGACGGCGGGATGGCGGAACAGCACCTCTTCCACCTCGAGTGAGGAAATATTCTCGCCACCCGATATGATGATATCCTTCGACCGGTCACGGATCTTTACGTAGCCATCGGGATGCACAACGGCGAGGTCACCAGTATGAAACCAGCCCCCCGCGAATGATCGCTGCGTGGCCTCGGGATTTTTTAAATAGCCTTTCATCACGATGTTACCGCGGAACATGATTTCGCCCATCGTTTCCCCGTCGCACGGCACGGGTTTCATGTTTTCCGGGTCCAAGACGACCATCGCCTCCTGCAACGGCGCACGCACCCCTTGGCGGCTGTTCAAATCCGCACGCTTCTCGAGCGGGAGTGCCGCCCAGGATTCGTGCTTCGCACACACCGCGGCCGGGCCATAGGTCTCGGTCAGCCCATAGACATGGGTCAGGTCGATGCCGATCTGCTCAGCGCCTTCGAGCAAAGCTGGAGGGGGTGCGGCAGCGGCAATCTGGCCCGCGATCCGGTGCGTAATCCCAGCGCGCATCTCCGCAGGCGCATTGACCAGCATGCTATACACGATCGGCGCCCCGCACATATGGGTGACATGATGCTTTCTGATCGCGTCCAGAACGAGGCCCGCCTCTACCCGGCGTAGGCAGACATTCACCCCCGCCAAAGCCGCAACCGACCATGGAAAGCACCACCCGTTGCAATGGAAAAGCGGCAACGTCCAGAGATAGACCGGGTGCTGTGTCATTCCCCAGCCGACAATATTACTGAGCGCGTTGAGATAGGCGCCCCGGTGATGCGAAACGACGCCCTTGGGATCACCCGTCGTGCCGGAGGTGTAATTCAAGGAAATCGCATCCCATTCGTCCGGCGGGCTTTGCCATTCGTATCCGGGGTCCCCTTCCAAGAGAAACCCCTCATAGTCCATCTCTCCCAGCCGCCGGCCATCCGGAGCAGCCGGATCATCGATATCGATCACAACGATTTTCTTATCCGTTGCAGCGAGCGCCTGCTCGACAACCGGAGCAAACTCGCGGTCGGTGAGTAACACCCGCGCGCCGCCATGCCGCAGCATGAACGCTATCGCTCCAGCATCGAGGCGGGTATTTAAAGTGTTTAGGACTGCCCCGCACATCGGCACGCCAAAATGCGCCTCAACCATGGCTGGGATATTCGGCGCCAATATTGCGACCGTGTCATTACGACCTACGCCGCGCCGGGCGAGCGCTGAAGCGAGCCGGCGACAGCGCGCGTAGGTCTCGCGCCAAGTGCACCGCCACTCTCCATGAACGACCGAGAGGCGGTCAGGGTAAACGGCAGCAGCGCGGTGGAGAAAACTGATCGGTGTTAATGGCGCGTAATTCGCCGGATTGCGGTCAAGGCCAATTGAATACGCGTCATTGCTGTTCATTACGTCACTCCCTTGCCGCAGAGCACGATACGCGCATTCATGGGCGAGCGGGAGAGGAACTTTCGCAAGAGCATAGCATTTACACACTGATGCGTGCCGGCTCGGCCCGGCTGCCGCGGTTGAGGGGGGAATGGCTGCTGTCTTTGGGCCGAGGGCCAATCTTTATTCCAAACTTGCGCTCATTGGCGTGGCCGTTGCTATCCTGGGCGGCATCGCCTGGTGGTGGATCTGGCCACGCATGGATTATGAACGCCATGTGCGCTGGTACGTGGACCAGCCAATTCCCTTCAGTCACGAACACCATGTGGCCGGGCTCGGCATTGATTGCCGGTACTGCCACACCGCGGTCGAGGTTTCCTCCAATGCTGGGATGCCGTCGACCTATATCTGCATGACCTGCCATTCGCAGATCTGGACGAACGCGGCTATTCTGCGGCCGGATCGTGAGAGTCTCGCCAACAATACCCCGATCGCGTGGAACCTCGTCACCGATCTGCCCGACTACGTTTATTTCAATCACAGCATCCATATCGCTAAGGGCGTCGGCTGCTCGAGCTGCCATGGCCCAATCGCGACAATGCCGCTCACCTACAAAGCCTCGACGCTCACTATGGATTTCTGCATTGGCTGCCACACCAACCCCGGGCCGCAGCTACGGCCGAAAAGTCAGATCTACAATACGCTTTGGCAGCGTACCCCGGAGACGCCTTCTCCGGAAGAGCTGATCAAGCAATACCACGTCGGCGGCCGCACACTTACGGATTGCTCGATATGCCACCGTTGAAACAATGGCGAAGCCTCGAGGAGCTTGCTGGTGATCCAGAATTCCTCGAACGCGCAGTGCAAGAATTCCCATCACTTGCCGAGGCATTCAGCACCCCCGTAGGTCGGCGCAAGGCCATTCGTTTTATGGCTGCAGCTTTTGCGACCGGCGGGCTGGCGGCCTGCAATGCGGGCTCACCCGGCGGAAAGTTGATCCCGGCCGTCCGCTACCCCCCCAAT
>JAFAHH010000826.1 GCA_019237355.1 Acetobacteraceae bacterium
CCCGCTGCAGATAGGGCGCTAGCACGCCATGCCGTGCGATCCCGACCGCCTGCATCATCCGGTGCGAGCCGATGGCGATTATATGGCCGGCCTCACCGAGCGGGATCGCCGGCGCGCCAAGCCGCCCGGCGCCATAGGCCGCCATCGCCTGAACCATATTGCCAACGAAACTACGGTCCTGCGGCCGGGCAGGGTTCGGGGTAAAGCCGGGCGCCTCGTCGCAGCACCAGACGATCACGTCGGCGGCGCGCTCGATCTCGGCCACCTTATAGCGGTCACGGACCTTCTTATACCCGGCGAAATAGATCACCCGCGACCCGGCCGCCCGCAACGCGGCGCCAATGGAAAACAGCACCGCATTACCAAGCCCGCCCCCGACCAGCGCCACTGTGCTATTCGCATGAATCTCGGTCGGCGTTCCGGTTGGCCCCATCAACACCACGGGCTCACCAGGCTTGAGCAGGGCGCATAGATCCGAGCTGCCCCCCATCTCCAGCGCAATCACCGAAACCAGCCCCGCTCCAGGATCGGTCCAGGCGCCGGTCATCGCGAGCCCCTCCATCGCCAGCAGCGTCGCCCCGCCCGGCTCCTCGAGCCGCGCCGCATGCATTTCGTAATTTTGCAGCCGATAGAACTGACCCGGCCGGAACGCCCGCGCTGCCGCCGGCGCCCGCACGACCACTTCGATAATGGTCGGCGTCAGACGGTTTACCTCGTGAACCACAGGGGAGAGCCAATCCCGGCAAAGCGCGAGCAGCTCCCGCCCCGCGACCGGCGTCGGCTCCCGCGCCCCCAGCACCCTTGATACGACGGGATACCCACGCTTGGCCCCACCCATGGCCTTCACGACATTGCCGAAGAAGCTCGGATGCAGGTCACCGAAGAAGCTTACGAACCGGCCATCTCCGGCTCGGTGCATCAGAACATGCGTATGCGGCGGCTTGCTCACAGCGCGCTCCGGCACGACCCGCTCGCCTGTCTCATCCACGGCCTGGAAATATTTGCCATCCAGCCGGATCCGGCGATCCTCGCGCGCCAGCACCGTATTGGGCTGGGTTCCCGCCGCCACCAAAATCGCCCGCGCGGGCAAAGTCACCTCGCTCCCATCCACGCGGCTCAGCTTCAGCCCGGCTGCATGCCCGAACCGATCCACCTCGACCGCCAACGGCGCCAGCCCTTCTGCGAATCGCAAGCCCTCTTCGAGGGCCTTTCCGATCTCCTCGTGGTTCGACGTGTAGGAAGGGGAGTCCGTCAGCTTGCGGCGATACGCGATAGTCACCCCGCCCCAGCTATCAAGCAGCTGCGCAAGCCGCGGTGCGCGCCCCTCGTGCGCGGCCCGGTCTCGCTCCGCCCGGATCGCCGCCGCATGGCCCAGAAATTCCGCCGCGATCTCGGCTTCTTCCTCGCTCCACCCGGCCCTGACCTCGGCCTCACCCCGTTCGCAAACCAGGGTGCGGTAGCGCAGCGCGAACTTCTCCACCTGCCGCACGTAATACGCCAGGCTTTCCGTCGCCGTATCGATCGCCGTCAGCCCCCCACCGATCACCACCACCGGCAACCGGATCTGCAGATTGGCGATTGACGACATCTTGGCCGCCCCAGTGAGCTGCAAAGCCATCAGGAAATCGCTCGCCTGGCGCACCCCTCGGGCCAAGCCATTCGGGATATCCAGTACCGTCGGCCGGCCGGCGCCCATGCACAGGGCGATATGGTCAAACCCCATCGCCCAGGCGTCGTCCATGGTCAGAGTGCCGCCGAACCGCACGCCGCCGAAGGCGGCGAATTCCGGCCGCCGCTCAAGCAACAAGCGGATCAGTTTCAAATAATTCTTGTTCCAGCGGACTGTGATCCCGTATTCGGCCACGCCCCCAAACCCGGCCATCACCCGGTCGTCCAGATTTTCAAACAGGGTTTCGGCGTCCTGAATGGGGGTGGCCGGGTCGAAGCCGAGCGGCTCGATCTTCAGTCCATCGATCGCCACCACCGTATGGCCGTCATTCATGAGGTGGTGCGCCAAGGTGAACCCGGCCGGGCCAAGCCCAACCACCAGCACCTTCCGGCCCGAATCCGGGCGGGGCAGGGGGCGGCGAATATCGAGCGGGTTCCACCTTGTCAGCAGCGAGTAGATCTCGAACCCCCAGGGCAGGGCGAGCACGTCCCGGAGGATACTTGTCTCGGCCTGAGGAATGTCGACTGGGTCCTGCTTCTGATAGATGCAGCCCTTCATGCAGTCGTTGCAGATCCGATGACCCGTCGCCGCCATCATCGGGTTATCGACGGCAATCGCTGCGAAAGCGCCGACCGCGTAACCCTGCGCCCGCAACGTGTGCATCTCGCTGATCTTCTCATCCAGCGGGCACCCGGCCAGCGTGATCCCGAACGGATTTTTCGCGAACGCGCCGGTTTTGCGATCCTTCAGCCCCTTGCTGCAGGAATCCTTCCCCTGGGTGTGGCACCAGATGCAGTAATTCATCTGGTCGAGCGCTTGCTGGGTATTCATGCCCGGGTCGGTCAGGCCGAACCCATCGCGGTGCCGCCAATCGTGCTCGGGCCAGCGCATCATCGTAACGCCATCGCGCTCGATCGTCTCGACCGGAACGAGATGCTGAAAGTCCAGCCGGTGGGGAACTTTGAATAAGGTGCCGCCCTTATGCGCGGCGTGGCCGGGTTCGGTCAGGGTCGCCCAAGCCGCATAGCGCAAGGCTAGGTCGAGCGCCTCGGCGTCGCCTGCCTTCTCCCACTTGGCAACGGCATGCGCGAAGGCAAGCTCGGTTAGGGGGCCGCCGATTCGCGCCTCAAGCGCTGCACGGAGCTGCCCCCCATCAAAGCCGGAGGGATCCGGATATTTCTTTACCGCCTGGCGCTGGATGAAGAGGCGCTTGCAGGCGTGGATCGGATCGAGCGCCTGAGTCTGGGCCGTAAGCGCGGCGGTCTCCGCCTCGATGCCAAACAGGCCGGCGACGAAACCATCGAGATGCGGGCCCAGCGCGACCACCAGTTCGCCTTCCGCCTTCGGATCCAGCGCCTCTGGCTTCGCCCGCGCCGCCATAAGCCGGGTGTGCAGCTCTGGCTCAGCCCCCGCCAGGCCGACCAGGAAGCACTTGTCCAGCCGCACCAGGCCCTCACGCGTTGCGAGCTCGGGAAAAGAGAAGCCGTAGCCAAGTTGATGCCCAAGTGGATATGTCGTCGCGTCCATCAGACCTGCTGCATCAGGGGTTGAGAGGTCCATGGCGCTCCGGCTGCTGTACGAAGCCTCGGGTGCGCCGAACCTGTATATAGGGGCGCATGCCACAGCTTGAGCGGTCGCGTCCAGGCCCGGCTTTGCCCTTCCATGCACTTCAGGCGTGCACGACCCGCAGCCCGTCGCCGGGAGCGCTTTGGTTCCGGCCGGGTCCGATCTTGCTCCCCATGACGCGGCCCAGCAAGCCAATCATCCCGCACGGGCTGTTTTGGAGAACCGCTTGCTGCGCGCCTGCTCTCGAGTAATCCATCCTTTCCCGCCTAGCTGGGAGCAGCGCTGGGCGAGCACTTAGGCGTTGAAGCAGATTTGGGTTCCAAGCGGTTCCTCTACTCCGGCTGAGAGGTCCTAGGACACGAATCAGTGACCCCTACGTACCTCTCACTCCGTTCATCCCTTGCGGATCGGCCATATGTTTCTAGACCGTAACATCGTGGGCGCGCCTCTAGCCCGCTCAGCCCCGTTCAGCTCGGCGCCACGGCACAGCAGGTGGCGGGTCAGCCCCGGCATCGACGGCGTCGGCAGGCGTCCCGATCGGCTGCCCCAGTTGCGGGGGCGAAGCGGGCCAACGTTCCGCGCCTGCTCCAGGAGGTGACTCGAGGTGTGCATGCCAAGGCCCGGCGGCAGCGGCTGCCCCATCGCCGAGGCCGACCCCGTCAGGCGAGAGAGACGCCCCGCCCCGCGGCCGCATCCCCCGCCGGGGGCGCTCCTCGCGTCGGGGCGCCAAAACCTCCAGCCCAGCCCGAATCCCGAGCATGCGGCACAACGGGCGCAGCATGTGGCCCGCCTGAGGCGACCCGGCCAGCAGCGCCCTCATCTCCGGATCAGCCAGCAGGTGCTCCATCTGCCCCGCAAAGGCCGCCGACTCCGGCGCAAGCCGAAGCAGCCAGCCAAAGTCGCGCGGCGCCCGGTACGGCGGAGGCAAGCCCGGCAGGCCGGGCAGTTGCGGCAAACTCTCAGCCGCGCCGCGAGGGGACGGCGCTGCCGGAAGCCGGCCGGCGCGGAAATCCGCGACCAGCTTTTCAAACCGCACGGCCAGCCGCCGCAGCCGCGTCCAGGCCAAGAAAAGCAGCGGCACATTCGTCCGGTCCTTGGCCATGCGCGCCGCCAGCGCCTCGCACAGCCCGGCGAGGGTCAGGCCCAGGCGGTGCGAAAGGCTTGTTGCGGGTTGAGAGGTGGCAAGGGACATGAACAAATTTAGAACACAAAATACCTTCAGTTGTCAAGACCCAGAGCGCGATCGCTTGAGGCGGAAATCGTCGGAAGCGTGAATCGCGCTCTCAGCCAAAGCGCGATCGCTTGAGGCGGGGAGACGGAGTGGGCTTGTTGATTGGCCTTCGGTCCGGCGGGTCGCATCGCGGATGGTTGCGATTACGTAGCTTGGTCGAGCCCCTGCGGTCGATGGGCGTCGAGCTTGTGCTTCTGGTCCGAGTGAAGGGTTGGAAATCGGCCACTCATCGAGGAGTGGGGAAGTCACGCGGCTGGCCCGGAAGCGGCTCGCAGCGCTGGCATCCGAGGCGCGGCTTCGATAGGTTGCCGTTACCGCTTCGCCCGATGCCCATACGGAAGACCCAGACGCCTACGGTTGGCCCACCGTTACGTCTCTTTCAATGCGAAGCTGGGTCACCCGAACACGGTTTCTTTCGACAATCTATATCGAATTGAGCAGCGGGAGCTGCTCCGCCGCGAGCTGTACCACCACTTCGGCGAGGGCCCGGCGATTGCCGACGGAACAGCCAGATATCACCCTGATACGGAATGTCCTCCGCCAACTAAGGGCGGGCAAAGGCAACCGTGGACGTAGAAGGCCAGTGTCTCTGGTTTCTGCTGCAAGTTAATGCCGTCGTTCGTGCGAGCGATCGTGGCGTTGATCGATTGGTCAGTCCGCTTCCCCTTCTCCTCCGTTACCGTGTTACAAATGGCGGCGATATCATTTCCAATCTCCGCGACCTTATTACTTATCGCCGAAACATCGTCCGGCGCTCTCATCCCCTCACCCCGCGACTCATCCAATTGCGGGGAAAGGTTCAGGTCTTCACGCCATCGCGTCTCCCTCCCCCTCAGGAGCCTGACCTCGTTTTGCAAGTCCGCCCCCGGCCTCATTTTCCATGTCGCCTGACAAATGGCTTCATCGCTGAATCCGGCTAGCAGAAGCATTCCATGACACGCCGTCCACGCGGACTCAAATGGCATCAGCTTTGCGATCCAGCCGGTAATCGAGGAGATCGGGACCTTGTTCGGGCACCGTGAAACTCGCGTTCGACCCCTCCCTCTCTTAGCCTGGGGTTTTACAAGGGGTAGAGCCGGGCTCCTCCCTTGCCCGCTCTAGCAGTTTGCTGAAAAAGGAAGGCCAGGGCTCTGCCCTGGACCCGCTGGGGCCGAAAGGCCCCAGACCCCACCTACTAAGTCATTGGATTGCAAAGGCTCTGCCTTTGCTGGGGTCCAGGGGCAAAGCCCCTGGCCTTCTTTCGTTGCTTTACGAATACCGACTTCAGCGTTTTTCCGCAGCCTGCTAGCTCTTTTTAGGGGAGATCGAGCGGGTCCGTTCCAGGAAGCGCACCGCCTTCGCCAAGCAAAAATTTTTTGATTCTATTTGTATGCATTTGCCTAACGCGCTGAGTTTTAAGCGTTTCGTACGTTTGTGTGTGGTTGCGTTTGCCGATAAAAAATTCGTAAGCTCGGCATCTACGGTTTTTAGCCTCCCAAAATGATTGGGGCCAACTGCGAACCGGTTTAAGGTCGCAACGAACCGTGGCCGTACCTACAGCTTTTAGCCCCCGAAGAATGTTGGGGCCAACTGCGAACCGGTTTAAGGTCGCAACGAGCTGTAGTCGCTAATCACAACACGTCAAACCTTAAGGAGGTTACTGATGAGGAAGACCCTCAAGGTCGGCCCCTTGGCCGCCGTGTTCACGTTTAGTTCTCTAGCCTTAAGCCCTCTTGCCCACGCCCAACTCCCGCCGCCAGACCCGATCTTCGATCTGGCTCAGGTTCACTCCGGTCCTCTCTCTTCGTACCAGTTCTTCACGACGAGCTTCACCGCCAACACTACGAATGAGACTGTGTCGTTCGCTTTCCGGGAGGTTCCCAAGTTCTTCGCCTTCGACGATGTGTCGGTTACGGCGCGGGGGAGTAACCTCAATCTGCTTGCCGACCCTGGCTTCGAGTCTGCTGTCGTAGGTACGAACGTTCCGGCGGGTTGGACGAGGTTTATCCAACCGGTTGATGTGACGGCGATTGGGGTGGTCGCGTCGGCTACGCAGCCTGGAGGGTGCCCTCCCAACGGTCCGCATAGCGGCAGTCAGTTCTGGTGTGATGGCTCCGTCGAGGGCTATGACGGTCTGTCTCAGACACTCCCGACTGTCGTCGGCCAGACCTACGATGTCGGTTTCTGGCTGGCGGATAATTCAGGTCAACCTGTGGCCAATCCAACGATTGACGCACTGGTGTATGCGACAAATGGCCTTCCACAGGGAACTGAACCCTTTAACGCGGTCGAGCCGCGTTCTGTCGCTCTCCTGGGCTTCGGCCTTCTGGGGCTTGGGTTTGTGAGTTGGTACCGGCGTCCTGAGTCTGACGACTCGTAGGCTCCGGTGACAAGGCGGCATTCAAACTGCCGCCTTGCTTTTGCGAGCTGCACCATGACGCAGATGCGGTGAGGGAGCTTGTACGTTTTCCTTGCTGCGGTCTGAATAACCAACCACGTTGATCTATGGGAGGAGGGGTATGGGTTGGTTCATCCTCTTGTTCCTCTATATCACGGCAATTAGCATTTTGTCCGGAGATATGATTCGGCCTATCATAGTGCATTATTTGCGTCGAGGCTTGGCGGCGGTGTACCTAGGCTTGGCCTTCTTTGGACTGGGTGTGGTTTGGATCATCTACTTGCCCGTTTATCTCTTCGTAATTTTGATTAAAATCCTTTCGTTCTACTTCATGCTTTTGTCATCTGTGTTTCGTCCAGCAGCCACTCTTTTTGGCTATATCAGAGTGTCACAGCCAAGCCGGATGGAAAGAGGGTGCCGATCGAAGGGGGATTCGGTCCAAGAAAAATCACCGCCGATCATATCGTCGACATCCGAACCGTCCATTCGAATGAAAAACGAAGCATCCCCGCGCGCGGGGAATTGGGATCGAATAGAAACCGGTTTTCGTATCGAAACACGGCGGGCGCCGAAGAACTGCACGTCCGTGTTGGCGGCTCCACTTTCTAAGCTCACCACATTTTCCGATTTAGACATGCGCCCCTCCCCCCAGCTTGGTTTCCTTAAGCCCATTTTGCCTTCTGGAAAGAAGGCATAGCGGCCGGATCGGATGGCGTTGCGGCAGCGGCCTACTGCGCCATAGTTTCCCGGCGGCGGTAGAATACGCGCTCCGTAAAACCGGCTTTGCCGGTCACCTCGCAGTGCGGCGCCGTCCCAACTGGGGGTCCGCGAGGCGAGAAGTCCTTGGCAGCAACAAGCGCCCAAGAGGCGGGTTGGGGATTGCAAAGGCCCCTGAGGAAACAGCGGCAACGCAGCACCAAACAGGATCCTTCGGACGCGCGATGCCCGTAAGGCGTATCACTTCAGCCTCGGACCTCGAAGGATAGACCGCGATCGCTTCAGACTGAAGTCATCGCAATCGATGGCGGTGCCGTTCAAAAGCGCGTCGAAAGGGTTCCCCGAGCTATCAATGGGGGGCTTTCGGTATCCGGGCTGCCGCTAATCCGGTAGCGGCAGCTCGTGCATAACCTCAGTGAGTGGCCGCCTCCTCAATCCCAATCCCCGTCTGCGAGCGCACGTATTGGGCTTCGAAGGCTTGCGCCTCGAGCCTTGCCGTCCGGCTCCGGTCGAGCAGCGACACAACGAAGCACACAAGGAACGAGAGCGGCATAGAAAATAGGGCCGGTGACACATAGGGGAACGGCGGATTGGGGAGACCCAGCAACGCCGTCCAAATCGATGGGCTGAACACCGTACCCGCGACGGCACTGATCAGCCCCACAAATCCGCCCACGAATGCCCCCCAAGTGGTGAGCCCCTTCCAGTACATGGAAAGCAGCAACACGGGGAAGTTCGCGCTGCAGGCAATGGCAAAGGCGAGTCCAACCATGAAGGCCACGTTGATTTTCTCGAAGACGATCCCAAGGATGATCGCAACCACCCCGAGCACTAAAGTGGTGATCTTCGAGACCCGTACCTCCATCCCTTCGGCCACCCGGCCATGGCGGAAGACGCTGGCATAGAGGTCATGGCTGACCGCGCTGGCGCCCGATAAGGTAAGCCCCGAAACCACCGCGAGTATGGTTGCGAACGCCACGGCCGAGATGAACCCGAGCAGGATGTTCCCGCCGACGGCATGGGCTAGGTGCACGGCCGCCATATTGCTGCCGCCGATCAGCGCGCCGCTGGGATCCACGTATTGCGGATTCGTC
Source organism: Acetobacteraceae bacterium (assembly GCA_019237355.1). GTDB lineage: Bacteria > Pseudomonadota > Alphaproteobacteria > Acetobacterales > Acetobacteraceae > JAFAHH01. The sequence continues at coordinate 8,655 of JAFAHH010000826.1, forward strand.
AGCACCAAGGTGATGGCGCCAAATCCAATGACGAAGGTGAGGATATAGAAATAGCCGATGAAGGTTGTCGCCCAGAAAACCGACTTGCGCGCCTCCTTAGCATCCGCGACGGTGAAGAACCGCATCAGAATATGGGGCAATCCCGCCGTTCCGAACATCAGCGCCGTTCCGAGCGAGAAGGCCGAGATTACATTCGAAACCTGACCGTCGGGACGGAGGATCGCGTCGTGCTTAGGGTGTACCTGGACGGCCCGGGCAAGAAGGGTGCTGATATTCCAGTTGAACTGGTTCAGGACCAAAACCGCGATTACGGTGGCGCCGCACAGCAGCAGAACGGCTTTGATGATCTGCACCCAGGTCGTGGCCAGCATTCCACCAAAGGTGACGTAAATGATCATAAGGATGCCGACGATAACGACCGCGATCCAATAATCGAGCCCGAACAAAAGCTGAATGAGCTGACCTGCCCCGACCATCTGCGCGATCAGGTAGAAGGCGACGACAACCAGGGTTCCGGTCGCTGCCATTGCCCGCATCGGCAAAGGCTGCATGCGATATGATACCACATCGGCAAAGGTGAATCGCCCGAGATTGCGAAGCGGTTCTGCCATCAGAAACATGATAATCGGCCAGCCGACCAGAAAGCCGATCGAGTAGATCAGGCCATCGAACCCGCTGCCGTAGCACAGGGCGGAAATGCCCAGGAACGAAGCGGCTGACATATAATCACCGGCTATGGCGACGCCGTTTTGGAACCCCGATATGCCTCCGCCCGCGGCATAGTAATCCTTGGTCGACGTGGTTCGCTTCGCCGCCCAATAGGTGATCCCCATCGTGACGCACACGAACGCCAGGAACATCCAGATTGCGGTCCAATTCGTCGCCTGCTTGCTGACCGCTCCTTCAACTGCCCCGGCCCCATATGACGCCGAGGCCACCAGAACCAGACAAAGCCCGGCAATCAGGCCAAGCGTGAACCGACTCATCGATAGCCCCCCCGCTTGGGCCGAAATTCCATATTTTGGTATTCGACGATTTGATGAGACATCCGGTCGAACTCGCCGTTTGCACGCACCACGTAGATGCCGGTGAGGATGATCGCGCTCAGGATTACCGCAATGCCTACCGGAAACCCGATAGTTACCGAGCCGATGAAAGAGGCGCCCATCCAGTTGGGCGCGAAAGCAACCAGCGCGAGGAAGCCGTAGTAGATCACCAGCATGATGATGGTGAGCGTCCAGGCGAACCGCTTGCGTTTGCGCTCAAGCTCAATAAATCGCGGATTGGCCCGTATTCGCGCGGCCATCTGGTCGTCCATCCAGTTTCCTCCATGCTTCTCTCTGAACTGCATATGGCTGTACAACAATATTAGCAGCTTATAAGCCGCTCCATCTTTGTAGTTTTTCCTGAATTCGCTTTATAAGGCAAGTATTAACGCTAAGCTCCGCCAGCCAATCGCCTGTTGCGCGAGAACGTGGTCTGGCCTTCACTTAAGCCGGGAGGGTCTGGGAAAGCACCATGACGAGCCGCCTTTCGCTTCCGCGCGAGCGGATCCGGGTCCTCCTTCTGGAGGGGATCAGCAACACGGCCGTTGAGCTCTTGAATGAGTCGGGCTACTCGAATGTATCCCGGCTCCCCGGCGCGCTCGCGGAGACGGAACTGGCCCGTGCCCTCGATGGTGTGCACCTGCTCGGGATCCGCTCGCGAACCCGCCTCACGAAACCGGTGCTCGAAGCGGCCCAGCGTCTGATCGCCGTTGGCTGTTTCAGCGTAGGGGTCAACCAGGTCGATCTGGTCGCCGCCCGCCAGCGCGGCATCCCAGTGTTCAACGCCCCCTTTTCGAACACTCGTAGCGTCGCCGAGCTCGTCATCGGTGAGATCATCATGCTGCTGCGCCGCATCTTTCCGCGGTCGGTGGGCGCTCATGCCGCGAAATGGGACAAGTCCGCGGCTGATAGCTTCGAAGTTCGCAGCAAAACGTTGGGGATCGTTGGTTACGGCAACATCGGCACTCAAGTCTCTACCCTCGCTGAGGCAATGGGGATACGAGTGCTATTCTATGACCTCACCGATAAGCTTCGCCATGGCAACACCGAACCTGCGGCGAGCCTTGAAGATCTGCTCGCCCGCAGCGACGTGGTCTCGCTCCATGTGCCCGAAACCCCGGCTACAAGAGGCATGATCGGTCCGCGCGAGCTGCAAAAAATGCGGCGCGGCGCGTGTCTGATCAATAACAGCCGGGGCACGGTGGTGGATTTGGATGCGCTCGCCGAGGCGTTGCGCACGAAGCACCTGGGTGGTGCAGCCATTGACGTATTCCCGCAAGAACCAACAAGCGCCGCCGAGCCGTTTCATTCGCCGCTGCAGGGGCTGGATAATGTGATCCTGACGCCGCATATCGGGGGCTCCACGTTGGAGGCGCAGGAGCGAATCGGCGCCGAAGTGGCGCGCAAGTTTGTCGATTACAGCGATGTCGGCTCCACTATCGGTGCGGTTAACTTTCCCCAGGTGCAATTACCTGCCCGACCTACCGGAACACGCTATATGCACGTGCATCACAACGTCCCCGGGATGCTCCGGCGGCTGAACGAGGTCTTCTCCCAGCACCAATGCAACATCGCCGCCCAGTTCCTTCAGACCGAGGCGGACATCGGCTATGTGGTGATCGACGCCGATGTTTCGCAGGACCAGAGCGGGGCGTTGCTGCACCAAATGCGTGACTTGCCGGGCACAATCCGCGCCCGGCTCCTATACGATAAAGGCTGAGAAGCTGATGGCGGCCATCGCAGCCACAGGGCCAGGAGTAAGGGAGGAATAATGCTTGAGGTAGAAACGCCGGCCGCAATGGCCGATTATGCTGGGAAGAAACTCGGCTCTAGTGACTGGGTGCTGATCGACCAAGCGATGATCCATCGATTTGCGGATGCGACGGGCGACCATCAGTGGATTCACGTCGACACCGAGCGGGCCCGGCGCGAAATGCCGGGAGGCAAGACCATAGCGCACGGCTTCCTTACCTTGTCGCTCCTGCCCCGGCTTTCCGATACGGTCTACAGCATTCGCAAGCGGTCCCGGGGAATAAATTACGGCGCCAACAAGGTCCGGTTCACTGCGCCGGTGCCGTCCGGGTCTCGGATACGGCTGCATCAGACCCTGAAAGCGGCGGAGCCAGTTGCAGGCGGTCAGAAGCTCATCTTCGAGAGCACGGTGGAAGTTGAGGGCCAGGCCCGGCCTGCTCTTTTTGCTGAGACCATCGTCGCCGTCTACGATTGACCAGAGCGCGATGGCGTGAGGCGGACTCGTCGAAAAGCCTGAATCGCGCTCTGAAAACGCAACGCCCTAGGGCGCAATGGGGTTGAAGCGGGCTCGTCGGAAAGCCTGAATCGCGCTCTCAGCAATGCCCTGGAGCATGATGGCTTCGACTTGAAGTCATCATACTCAGGGGGCGGAATTAGCGCCGGGTTAAGCAAGGCGCCTTAGCCTGCTCGTATGGCGAAGAAGGGCGGCAGGCCGGGTCAGAAAGGCACAATCTCCATCAGGCGGGAGGAGGTTGTCGAAGCGGGCCGCCATAGCGGGGCGTGGAAGGTCGCGTACGCCGATTTTGTAACCGCGATGATGGCATTTTTCCTGCTCATGTGGCTGCTCAACATGACGACCGAGGAGCAGCGCAAAGGGCTCGCGGATTATTTCAGCCCGAATAACCTGCTCAGCCACGCTAACTCCGGTAATGGTCAGCCGTTTGGCGGCCACACTCCCTTCGATGCCGGCGCCCTCGCATCGGACCGGGGTGCGCTGGAATTGCAGCCCGGCCCCAAGCCTCCGCAGGAGGTGGAAGATGATGAGGAGAGCGATCCTGCATCGCCGAGTCGCTCTGCGAGCCAAGCGACGCCGGCGCCGGCCGTGAAGTCCGAAGCGAAGCCGGGACTCGCGAATACCCCTTCCCATCCCGCGGATGGGGACCAAAGCGCGTCCCAGGCCCGTGAGCCCGCTGTTGTAACCCCTGCTTCGGCGCCATCCACGCCCGATGCGAAGCAGGAGCACGAGGTCCGTGATCAGGAGGCGAACGAACGAAAGCGGCTGGAATCCGCGGCGGCCCAACTCCGGGATGCCGTTCGCAATGATCCGGCCCTGGCCGATAGTGCCCAACAGCTGGCAATCGATATCACCCCGCAAGGATTGCGGGTGCAAATCCTGGATCAGGAGCGGCGGCCGATGTTCGCCTTCGGCTCGTCAACACCGAATGATAGGGCACGCCTTTTGTTGCAAAAAACCAGTTCGGTGCTGATGAAGCTGCCGGAAAGGATCTCGATCACGGGCCATACCGATTCGGCTCCCTTCCATAGTTCTGACCGGACCAATTGGGAACTCTCGGCTGACCGGGCGAACGCAGCCCGCCGGCTGCTTGTTGAAGCCGGCCTGCCGCTAAGCCGGATCCAGAGTGTCGTTGGGCAAGCTGATCGTGATCCCTTGGTTGCGAACAACCCGATGGCGGCCGAGAATCGGCGCATCGCCATCATGGTGCTGCGGGACAAGCCCGAGGGCCAGAAAGCCCCGGCGGCGGAGCACTGAGGGATGCTGGCGCTAGGCGGATTAGGCTTTCTGCTCGCGTGCGTTTTCGGCAGCTATATGGCCTCGGGCGGCAGCCTCGGGCCGCTCATGGAGGCGCTGCCATTCGAGCTGCTCACGATCGGCGGCGCTGCGATCGGCACTTTCGTGATGGCGAATAGCATGCGGGCGGTCAAACACACGCTCGCCGGGTTCGGCAAGATCCTCAAAGGCCCCACTTACACGAAAGATGATTATATCGAGCTGCTCAGCTTACTTTACTGGCTGATGCGGCTTGCAGCGTCGAAAGGGGCGATCGCCGTCGAACCGCACATCGAAAGGCCTAATGACAGCGCGGGATTTCAGAAATTCCCAAAAGTGCTGGGCAATGACCATGCTACCGCAATGATTTGCGACTATCTTCGTATGGTGGGCATGAATGCCGACGACCCGCATCAAATCGAAGATGTGATGGCGCGGGAGCTGAAGAAATCGCTTCAAGAGGAACTGCACAGCGCACACGCGCTACAGAATATGGCGGATAGCCTGCCAGCGCTTGGGATCGTGGCGGCAGTGCTCGGCGTCGTCAAGACGATGTCGCACATCAATGAGCCGCCGGCGGTGCTCGGGGCAATGATTGGAGGCGCATTGGTCGGCACATTTCTCGGCGTTTTGCTGGCCTATGGCGTGATTGGCCCGTGCTCGGCGCGGCTGAAAAGTGTGGTGGAGGAGGAGGGCCAGTTCTTTCAGGTAATCCGGGCCGCCCTGGTTGCCCACCTGCATGGGAATGCACCGCAGGTCAGTGTCGAAGCGGGACGCAAGATGGCGCCAAGCCAGCACATGCCGAGCTTCCAGGAACTGGATGAGGCGGTGCGGGCGGTGCAAGTCTAGAGCGCGATGGCCCGAGGCGGCATCGTCGGAAAGCCTGAATCCCATCCTGCAGCCCCTGAAACTGGCCTAGTGCGCGGCGATGAAGCTCAGCACCGCTTGGTTGAAGGCGGCCGGGTTCTCCAAATTCATTGTGTGCGAGGCATGCGGGATCGTAACGCGCTCCGCGCCGGGTATGGCCTGCACCAGTGCGTCGATGATTTGCGGGAAGGGCGGGGGTGATTTTGCACCGCCGATCAGCAGGGTAGGGGCGCGGATCGACCCGGCGTCGTCGCGCGAATACGGCGGGCGCTGCTCCTTCACTTGACCAAACAACGTGAGGGCATTGTCGCGTAACATTTCGCGAATGCGCCGGTTGGCCCGCGACCAAGTCCCCGGACCACTGACGGCATCCAAGAATATCTCAAGCGCCGCGTCTGTCTCGCCGCGGCGGAGGTGCTCCAGCATCGGGCTATAATAGCTCCCGTGCTTCCCCGCATCTCCAGCCGAAGCTCCCGTAACCTGCAAACTCCCATCCAAGGTACCGCCTGGCTCGGCGAGGAGAAGCGAACGGATCCGGTCTGGCCAGCACCGGGCGACATGAAACGCAACATGTCCTCCCCGCGAATGACCGAGCAGATGAACCGAACCAGCCTCGAGCGCCGCGATGAATGCCGCGACATCATCCGCATGCTGCTGGGTCGTAAAGTCCTCGCCGACGCCGTCCCAGTGCTCGGGCCAGTAATGGCGAAGGCTTATAGCAATTGTCCGGTAATGCTGCCCGAAAGCCTCCATCTGCGGCGCCCAGTAGCGCTGATCGAGCAGCGACCCGTGCACCAGGATCAGCGCCGTGCCCTCCCCTTGGTCGGCGTAGGCCATTTCGTAACTGCCGATGTTCAAGACCTGCATCGCTAATCCCTCTATCGTGCGCCTGCCGCCAGCGTAATGCGTGCGCTCGACGAGGCAGGAATCGGCATCGCTTCCTCTACATACAACGTTGTTGGGTTCCCGCCTAACCGAGCTCAAAAACCTTTGTAGCATCCGCGTCCGTCAACGAGCGCGTCCCGGTTAAGCAGCCAAACCGCCGCGGACAGCGCATCGACAACCGAGAGATCTTCCATCCTCGGCCCGCTTGCCGTCACCGCGGCTGCTCTCGGCCCGGCTGGCGCGTATTCGGCAGCCCGGGTAGGCCCAAACAAGCCCAATGTTGGCGCACCTGCCGCCGCGGCCAAATGCATCAGGCCTGAGTCGTTTCCAATGTAGAGAGATACCCGCGCCAGACATGCGGCAACTTGCGGCAAGCTCAGCCGGCCGGTCAGGTCGATGGCTGCGGGTAAGGCATCTGCGACGGGAGCCGCCAACGAACGTTCCTGCTCGCCGGGTCCGGCAAGAATTACGGGTGTCGCACCGGGAAGAAACCCGTTCTCGAGCGCCCTGAACAGGGCGACGAAATGCTGCGCCGGCCAAATCTTTCCGCTCCAATTCGCCGTTGGGCCAAGCGCGACTGTCGGCCCGGAGGGGAGCAACTCGGCAGCAAGGGCGCGGTCTTCCGGCCCTGTCCAGGCCACAGGAACCGGCGGCGGGCTGAGCCTCAGTACTGCGGCGAGCTGCGCCGTCTTGTGACCAGGCCCCGGCCGCATAACCGCACGCCGCCTTGTGGGAACGAGCCAGGACAATGCCGAGCCGCGAATATCGACGACCAGATCCCAGCGGCGCCGAGCGGCGTGCCACCAAAACGGGGCCCAGTGCAGGTCGAAAGGGCGCTTATCGAGCAGGATCGTTTCAGCACGGTTTGGCATCCGTGCGAACACGCCCTCCGCGGCCGGCCCGCAGGCTACGGTTATGCTTGCCTCAGGATGGGTGCGGATCAGGTGGTCGAGTAACCCGGTCGAGAGAACAGCGTCGCCAATCCGGTTGGAGCTGATGAACAGAATACGCAAAGCGTCGCCGCTCAGCACCCCTTAAACACAGGCTTGCGCTTTTCGTTGAAGGCGCGCACGCCTTCCCTCCGGTCTTCGGTGGGCACCATGCGATTGTAAGCTTCGATTTCGAACATCAAGCCGCTCGCAAGATCCATATTCAGCCCGTAGTTGATGGATTGCTTGGCTTGCCGCACCGAGATCGGCGCGTTGGTAGCGATCACTGCCGCCGTCTCGAGCGCTTCTCTCAGGACCGCATCCGGCGCGCAAACACGGTTCACCATACCCCATTCCAGCGCTTGTTGGGCGGTGAAAGGCCGCCCGGTCAGCAAAATTTCCTTTGCGCGCCGTGCGCCCACTGCGCGCGGCAAATTCTGCGTGCCGCCCGCGCCAGGCATAATCCCGAGTGTAACTTCAGTGAACGCAAAGCGTGCGGTCTCGGCGGCATAGATGAAATCGCAACAAAGCGCGATCTCGAGCCCGCCGGCATAAGCGGCGCCATTCACGGCCGCGATCACCGGTATGGGTGTGGCGACCATGGCGCGAACCGCGCGCTCGTATACGAGGTGCTGATCCTGCCATTGCGCATCTGTCATACCGTTGCGTTCTTTCAGGTCGCCCCCAGCGCAGAAGGCGCGTGGACCTGAACCCGTGACCACCACTGCGCGATACCGCGCCGGGTCTGCCGCAATGCTATCGAACAGGTCATGTAAGTCGCGGCCCATTTGCGTGTTCAAGGCATTGGCCACTTCCGGCCGGTTCAGCGTTACCAGCATCGTGTTTTCCTGCGGTTCTTCTGTTCGCAACGTGGGGTATGGCATGGCACGTCTCCCGGTCGGCGCTAGAGCGCGATGGCGTGACGCGGACTCGGGTTCCCAATTCGCGAGCACCGCATCCCATTCGGCGCGGCAGAATGGGGGCTCGGATTTGGGGTCCCGAGCGTCGGCAAGCCTGAATCGCGCTCTTAAACTAAACCCTCGGGCATCATGCCTTCAGGCTGAAGCCATTATGCCCAGGCGGCACTATCGCGCGGTCGGCTGCCAACTGGAAGTCAGGCCCGAAGCCGCAAGATGCAAGGCAGGGTTGAAAACGCCTGGATGGCCTGAGTATTCGCCTTTGTGTAGGGCCGTCCCAAACCGGGCGAGAGAATGCAATCGGAGATTTTGAATGGCGTCATTGGCAACTGGGGCACTGCCCAGCTTCACCCATCAACAGATTTTACGCGTGCTCTCCGGGATCCTGCTTTGCATTTTCCTAGCCGCCATCGATCAAACAGTGGTGATTCCCGCCGTGCCTGCTATGGCGGCTGAGCTCAACGGGTTTGGGCATCTTTCGTGGATCGTTTCCGCCTATCTTCTTACCGCGACAGCGACCACGCCGATCTATGGCCGGCTCTCAGACATTTACGGGCGGCGGTTTCTGCTATTGCCCGCGCTGCTGATCTTCGCAGTGGCTTCGGCCTGCTGCGCTCTGTCCCAAACCTTAGTGCAACTGATTGTCGCGCGGGCGCTGCAGGGGATTGGAGGCGCCGGCTTGATGTCGATGGCGCAAGCGGCAATCGCCGACGTAGTTTCGCCACGGGAGCGCGGCAAATATCAGGGTTACATGGCCTCTACCTGGGGTATCGCGAGCGTCGCTGGGCCCATCGTCGGCGGCTGGGTCACGCAGGCAATCTCATGGCGCTGGATCTTCTGGATGAATCTACCGATTGCCTTGCTTGCGCTGATCCTTTGCGACCGGTCGCTGCGTATCTTGGCGCGGCGGGCACAGAAATCGGTTCGGATTGATTATCTCGGCGCCACCCTGCTGACTGCTGCCGTGAGCTGCTGGCTCGTCATGCTGAGCTGGGGTGGGGTCGAAATGCCCTGGACCGCCCCGCCGATCGCCATTCTGTTCTTGGCCGGGTTGCTTCTTGGCTTGGTGCTGGTTTGGCAGGAACGGCGGGCCCCCGAGCCGTTGCTGCCGCCGCGGCTGTTCGCCAATCAAGTGGTGGTCGGAGGCGTGCTTATCGGCTTCTTTACCGCACTCGGCCTGTTCGGCGCCACGTTTCTGCTGCCGCTATTCTTTCAACTCGTCCGGGGATTTGATGCCGGCGCGTCAGGCTTTCTCGTTGTGCCGTTCCTCGGCTCGAATTGCCTAGGCGCTTTTGTGGCTGGGCAATTTGCGCGCAAGCTGGGGCGGACGAAGGCGATTCTGTTGGCGGGATTGTCAGGTTGCGTTGCTGGCTTCTTGCTGCTGGCCGCCTTGGGGCCGAACACCCCGCTGGCATTGACTCTTATTTTTCAGCTCGTCCTTGGCGCTTCGGTCGGGCTCGTTATGCCGAGCAGTTTGGTCATGGTCCAAAATGCGGCTGAACGGCGCGATGTTGGAATTGCCACCGGCACCTTGCTGTTTTTGCGCTCAATGGGCGGCGCCTTTGGGAGCACGGTAGTTGGCGCGCTGCTCGCCAGCCGTTTCAGTCAAACGCTGCTGGAACACGGCATCCATGCTGAGCTCAATCTCAGTGAGGCGCGTGGCCACGGTGCCGCCATTGCCGGTCTGCCGCCGGGTATTGAGGCCGTAATTTCGTCCGGATTGGTCAGCGGCTTTCATTTAGCTTTTCTGACCTGTGCGGGTCTGCTGGTTTTGGCGGTCTTGATTACCTTGCGCACACGCGATCTGCCCTTACAGTCCAGTGCCGATTTGGGAAAGGAGCCAACGGTATTGGCGCATTAGAGCGCGACGCCTTGAGGCGGACTCGGGCTTGCAATTCGCGAGCAGCGGGTCCCATGTTGCGCGCAAAATGGGACCCGGAATTGCGGTCCCGATCGTCGGAAAGCCTGAATCGCGCTCCGAAAGCCAAGGAGCTAAAGGGAAACACACCTAGGGCCACGCCGCCTAGGATATCGGTTCGATCCGAACGCTGTATCCGAGGTTCCGAGTTCGCGAGGTCCGGGAACGCACCCATCTCCAGCCAAGACGGTTTCACCCTGATCGAAATCATTGTGGTGCTGGTTATCTTGGGCCTGATGCTAGGGGTGATTGTCATGCGCGGGCCAACCCGCAGCCAGCGTCTGGACCTGGATATGGCCACGAGGGACCTCGCTGGATCGCTGCGGATGGCCCGTTCTCGCGCCATTGCACAGAACCGGCCGGTTACGATGCAGGTCGGTCCTGGGTCGTATAGCCTCGACGGCGAGCCGCCGCACCGCTTGGCTGCGCTGGTGATGGCTGGAAGCGGTGCGATTGGATTTGCACCGAGTGGGGCATCCTCGGGCGGCACCATTATTTTACGGGCGGGGACGCGAGAAGCGGCGATCCAAGTCGATTGGCTCACGGGGCGGGTGTCGGTTACACACGGGCGGTGACGGTGCTCCCGCACTGCAGCTAAGCGCCCCCGTAAGAGGTTCGTTCAAGGCTTTGTGAGAATTTCATCGTTCATGGAATGTTTACTCGCTTACCGCGAATTACGGAAACGGGGATACCTGCATTCTGGTCGGTGTTGCATGTGAGGCCGTCAGGCCGGCGCCCTAGCAAGTGTGTTGCGGACGTAGCCCGGTGAACCGTCATTTGCCGAAATTCGGCTGAACTGCGTTGCCCGCTCGGGCCTGCCCGGTCGCGTGCAGCCAAAAATCAGGAGTGAATTGAGAAGCGCACTTCCAGCATCTGGCCGGTGACGGGCGTGACCCTAGTCACTCAGGAGAATGGACGATGATGATAAAAATGAGGGAGGCGGGTTCTGCCTGTGAGCCCATCGAGACCAGAGCGCGATGGCTTGAAAGCCGAGTCGTCGAAAAGCTCGCATCGCGCTCTCAACCAGAGCATGATGGGTGCGGCCCCGGGCCCATCGTTCGACTAGGATCTCAGGCTGAGTGGTCGGAAGCGGTTCTAGGCACCAACGAGGTCATGATGCACTTCGAATGCTCGGTGATGAACAGGCACAGCCACCTCACCCTGACCCTATTGGGCCCGGCAGGAGGATGAGCATGGTGATACTCCACGATTTCGCTTCGTGGTGGGCGCGGCAAATGCTTTCGTTGATGCCCGCGCGGTTGACTCCGGATGCCACCCGAGCCGATGCCATTACCGTTTCGCTGCGTGATGCGACGGACTCGCCGCTCGATCTCGGCTTGCGGCGCCGCCAGCGAGAGACCGCGATAGGGTCCTTTCGCCGCGATGAGGCCGGCCTGCGTGCCGCGACGGCGGCCCTGCGCAGCCAGCCCCGTGCAGCACGGCGCCATATAGTACTCCGCATACCCGGCGTGGCCATGCTGGAGCGGCTGGTCACGCTGCCGCTAGCGGCGGAACGCGATCTGGAGCGGGTAATCGGCTACGAAATGGATCGGCTAACCCCATTCCTCGGCGACCAGGTTTATTGGAAAGCATCGGTTTGCGGGCGCGACCGGGCGGGCGCGCGGCTGCAAGCGCGGCTTTTGCTGGTCCCAAAATCCGCGCTGGCAACCATAATCGCGGCCCTGGCGAGGATCGGTGGCGTGCCAAGAGCAGTCGAGGCAGCAGGGCCAAACGGGGCGACGCAGCGCATAGACCTGCTTCCGGCTGCAGTATCGCGGCATCGGGGCCGCATCGTAGCCCTCTCGGCTGGGCTCGCAGGCGGGCTCGCGCTCGCAGCCCTGACCCTGCCATTCGTCTCGCAAGCCCTCGAGCGGGGCCGAGTGGAGCAGGCAATTGCTTCCCTGCAGCCTCAGGCAGATCAAGCTACCGAGCTCCGGCGCCGGATCGCCGCAGGCGCCGCTGGTGCTGATATCATCGCCGCTGAACGGGCAGCCGTTGGCGACGCCCTGCAGATCCTGGCGAAGGTGACCGACCTAATGCCCGACGACACCGTGCTCTCGGAGTTGTCGCTCCGTCAGGGCCGGCTCGCCATTAGCGGCCAATCGCAATCCGCTGCCCGTCTGATCCCCGCCCTTGCTGCTGATCCGCTGATCCGCAACCCCGCCTTCGTTGCCCCGGTCACGCGCGCGCCGACGAGCCCTGGGGGCAACGGCGTATCGACCGATTTATTTTCAATCCACGCCGAACTGGGATCTTGAGATGGACACCGCATTGACCGCGCTGCCCGAAGGAAGGCGAGGCCAAATTCTCGCACTGGCGCTCACAACCTGCTTCATGGGCGCCGTTTGGGTCGGCTGCGCCTCCCCTCTCATCAATCTATATAATCAGCAGGCCGAGGAACTTGAGCACCGCCGCGCACTGCTCCAGCATATGAATCAGGTCGCCGGCAAGCTGCCGGAGCTTCGAAGCCAGGCAGCGCAACACCGTCCCGTGGCCGCGGCGTTGCTCCAGGGCGCCACCGATGCGGTTGCCGGGGCGACGCTGCAGGCCCAAGTCCAGAGCATGGCCACCTCCGCCGGGGCTAGCCTGATCAGCGTTGAGACACTCCCAGCCGAACAGCGCGGCGCGTACCGTCGGATCGGACTTCGGGTGTCGCTCGCGGCGCCCTGGCCCGTGCTGATTGAATTTTTGCGCGCTGCCGAGACAGGTGGCTCCTCGCGGGCAGGAACCCCTGCGGCACCGCCAGGGCCGGCCATGCTTATCGATGATCTGCAGCTCCGTACCTCGCCTCTCCTGCAGGCGCGGAGCGTCGGACAGCCTGTTTCGGCCTCGCTTACGATCTTCGCGTTCAGGGCTGGGT
>JAFAHH010000862.1 GCA_019237355.1 Acetobacteraceae bacterium
CGTAACTGGCCAGGCCATATCGCCAATCCCAGTATCGGTAGACGCTAACAATCAGTCGATAGTCGATCTATTTCGATCCTTGGGCTCGCAAGCTGGATCAAGAGCTACGCTGGTAGTTGATGCCCAGAACCATGTTGTGGCGGTTCAATATCATGCGTAGGCATCTTCTCTGCGCATCAATGCTAGCTGGCCTAGTTTGGAATGTATCGAGCTACGCCGGTAATCTGAATGGCACCTTAGTGCCTAGCCCAGTACCGCCAGAACCCACCCAGGAAGAAATTGCCCGAGGCACATATGCCCTTGGGAATTCGCTGAACAATCCGATTACCGGCGCCCAGGAGCAAGGCGAGGTGACTGGCGGGGAGCGCCCGCCATCCCTCGAGGCCCTGCAAGCCGGCCGGCCTGGAATCAATCCCGATAGTGCAGCATCCACATTGCGGGGCCAGGCTTTGCGGGAAGCTGCACTCAGCTACGGCGCCCGGGGAGGATTGGCTGCCCGTGCCTTCGCGATCAACGAAATGCTGCGGCGGCATGAAGCCGAGCTGGATGCGACATATGACTTCCGGGCTTTGGTCGTGCCGCTCGGCGCCGGACAGACCTTGATGCGGCCACCCATTGTCACTGAGGCGCAGATGGCCTTTGCGCTGGGCGATGGCGGGCAGGTGGCACGGGAGTCCGCGCGGGTTTACCGGATTACCCGGCAGGCTGAGTTGACATCCGCCCCACCAAACTGGCGCACGTATCTCGTCCGGACATGGACCAATCCCACGCCGCCGCCCGATGACTTGCGCCCCCGCACAGGAGATGAGGCGACCTACTGGAACAAGTGGGTGGCCGAGGGCTGGGCGAAGGGCGAGCGCCAGGCCGTCGAAATCTTCCTGTCGGACCTGGGACGGCTTGAGCGGGACATCGTCGGAATGGCGCGGTATCGGGTGTTGCTGCGGGCCGGATTGGTCGAGCAGCCCCGTGTCGCTTTTGCCCATCGTGCGGTTCAAGGCGGCCACGATGTCATGCGGCTGGACGACCGTACGATCCGAATCACCGGCCAGAGTGGGCTTAATCCGAACCAGCGCCGCTGGCATGGCCCTGCACCGGATATGCTCTGATGCTGGACGCAATCGAAGCAACCGCAGTGGCGGGCAATCGCGGTAGCGATGGCTTGCTGGCCCGATAGCGATGCGGCCTTCACTCGCGAGAGTGTGGATCGCCTCTATGCCTGGGCCTGGAGCCTGGGCGCATCTGGCATCCGGCTACAGACAGACCGGCCCATCATCATCGATGACCCGCGACACAATCGAAGATCCGGAGAGCCATGCGGCAATCCTGGAATACGCTGCCCCAATCGAATTCGTGTTCGATGAGATAACTGGCCCCACTGCGACAATCGAGCAAACCGAGATCCCCAGGCATCTCCCAAGCTTTGCTGCCGGGATACGCAACGCGATGCGGCGTGAACCCACGACAATCATCGTTGGTGAGTGCCGTGATGCCGAGACGATGACTGCGGCTACCAATGCAGCGCTGACCGGCCATCGCGTCTACACCACGGTGCATGCTGCAAGTGTGGCTGAGACAATGCAGCGGATCGTCAGCCTCTGTCGGGCCGAGGAGCGAATTTCGCTCACAGTCGCAATCGCTCAAACCATGCGCCTGATTGTCAATCAGCGCCTCGTTTATTCGACAGATGGGCGCCGCACGGCTCTGCGCGAGTTCTTGCCATTCACGCCAGCAGTCCGGGAAATATTCCTGAATGCAAGCCCAGACGATTGGCACAAGGTTGCGCGCATCGCCCTCCCCAAACATGGGCAGACGTTTGCCATAGCCGCACAATGCGCCGTGGATGAAGGGCGGATCACCGAAGATGTAGCCCGGCCATTTCTGGCGGAGGCCGCGTGATGTGGCGCAATACCATGCTGCTTGTGCGCATCTTTGGGGTTGATGCGCGAGCGCTTATCCCGGTGTTCATCTTCATCCTGCACTGGAGCAAATGGACGCTCTACAGCGCCATTGCTGGCTGCATCTTGTTCGCAATCCTTGAATGGTGCGGGCTTACCTACCCGGCCGCTGTTCGTCTTGTGCGCCGCTTTGTAGTGGGTCCGACCCGGCCCGCAGTTCCGGCCTGGAAAAAGCGGAGGCTTACATGAGCGTCGCTAAAGTCAGCGCTGTATGGCAGGCCTGCCTTGAGCAGACCAGTCTTCAGGTGAAGCTGCTCGACCGCACGACGGGAGAAGAATTGCTGATCTCACCGGAGATCGCCTCGGCTCCGGATGGGCTGCTGCCCGTGTTCTTGGCCGCAGCCGACACGGTATGGCGCGACGCGACAAGCCATGATCTCGGCATTAAGCTGCAAAAAGACCCAAAATCGCTGTTGGGTTATCGGGTGCATGCCATTTGGCGGGTCACTTAGTGCAGCGCTGCTGAGCATGGTTGATGCCGCATCGCAGGTGATGCGAGATGGCTGCTTGCCCGGCGATGATGAGCTTGCTTTGCCATACCCGTAGGCGAGCAGGCGTACTGGCGCCAGCGCAATTCAATTTCCTCAAGCTTGTAGATCGCCGCCTTTGGTATGCCCTGCATTCGCTGGGCTTCCCGAGTGAGCATGATGCCGATTACGGGCCGATGCCCAATCCGCTGATTGAAGCCGTAGGAGCTCGAGCCCATTGGCACGCTGAGCTCATTGCTGGCAGGCCTTTCCATATTCCAGAGCTTGATGAAGCAGCAGCTCCTATTCGCGCCAAAGCCGAGGAGGCTTCCCATGCCGGGGAAGCCGATGCAGCTCGTAGGTGAGTAGTGGCGTTGAGTGGGATGTCGCTGCTGGCGGTTCTCCCTTTCCGCCAAACGCGACCTGACCTCACAGAACCGGGAGATCCGTCCTGAGTATGGAGGTCGGCGCCCT
>JAFAHH010000948.1 GCA_019237355.1 Acetobacteraceae bacterium
GCGCTGCGGCTTAGAGCCGGCCTAGGAACTTTGGTTCAAAGCGCGATTCAGGCTTTCTGGATCCCAATCCCGGCCCCATTTTGGGGCGCAAAATGGGACCGGTGCTTGGGAAGTGTGAACCCCACTCGCCTCAAGGCTCGCGCTCTAGGCTAGGCTAATCCCTAGATCTAAAGGGAAACACACCTAGGGTCACGCCGCCTCGGATATTGGTTCGATCCGAACACTGTATGGTTCTTGAATATCTGAAAATATGGATTGCAATGCCGGAGGCGGAGCGGCTTGCCCGCACCCACACCCCAGTCTGTGAGTCGCGCAACTGGAGGGTCGAATAAACCGAACCTGCCACTCGTGCCGCTGCGCCCGATCGTTCCAAAAAATGCGGTCGTTAACTTCCGGCCCGTACGGGCGTGGGCACCAGTCGCGGAGCTCCACTTCGCGGCTTCGGGTTTTATTCATTGCAACTGGATCGGGATCACTGCTCAGCGATGTTTAGGCGCGAAACCTACCCTCACCGCCAGATCTCGACGTCCTCCAACACGCCCAGCGCGTCGGGCACCAGCACAGCGACGGAATAGTACGTGCTTACCAGGTACGAAATGATGGCCTTGGCGTTGATGCCCATGAAGCGCACCGACAATCCCGGCCGATATTCGAAGGGCAGGCCGGTCTGGTGCAGACCGATCACGCCTTGCCGATCAAGCCCAATGCGCATCGCCAGCACCGAGCTTGTCTGGTGCACGGTGATCGGGATCTTGTTGCACGGCAGGAGTGGAACCCCGCGCCAGGCGAATACCGTTTCTCCTTCGACCTCGGTGGTTTGCGGATAGAGCCCTCGCCTGCTGCATTCACGGCCGAAAGCCGCGATGGCGCGGGGGTGCGCTAGAAAGTAATTGGTGCGTTTCCGGCGCGACAGCAGATCGTCCATGTCGTTCGGAGTTGGCGGGCCCTGTCGCGCCCGGACGCGCTGCTTCAGATCGGCATTGTGCAACAGCCCAAACTCGCGGTTGTTGACCAGCTCGCTTTCCTGGCACTCGCGCAGGGCTTCGATGGTCAGGCGCAACTGCTCCTCGACCTGCTTCATCGGATTGTTGAACAGGTCCGCAATGCGCGTATGCACGTTCAGAATCGTCTGCGCGACGCTGAGTTCGTATTCGCGCGGCGCTGGGTCGAGATCGACGAAAGTGTCGGGCAGCACCGGCTCCAAGGCGTGCCCCGCGGCCAGCTCTATCGACCTCTGACCCTGCCGGTCCTGCCGCTGCTTCAGCCGCGCGCGATACCCTTCCATGTGCGTGCGCAGGCTCTCGGATTCCGCAGCCAAATCCTCGAACGCTTGTCTTGGCAATGACAGCACCGTGCAAGGGGTGGCCGCGCTGACTGTGAACGCCCAGCCGCGCAGCTCATCCCCCAGGAATTCGTCGCCAAAATGATCGCCATCCGCGAGCGTCTCCAAGATCGCGGTATCGCCATATTTGCCGGCGCGCTGCCTCTGCGCCTTGCCGTGCGCAATCAGATAAATTCGATCGGCAGCGTTCCCCGCCTGGACGATTGTTTCCCCGGCGGCGTATTCTAGCTGGGTAAAGCGCGCCGCCAGCGCCGCCAGAACGGTTTCGTCCCCGTAACCGCGCAAGATCGGCATTTCGCGCAATGACGGCGCGATCGGCTCCACTCGCTCGCCCACATTTGTAAAACTCACCCGCCCGTTGCCCACCGCGTATTTCAGCCGCCGGGTCACGCGATAGGCGCCGCCCTTGGTCTCGACCCACGGTAAAACGCGCAGCAGCCAGCGCGGCGTGATGCCTTCCATCTGCGGCGCGGACTTGGTCGTCGTAGCCAACGTCCTCGCTGCGCGCGTTGAGAGCGCGTGCTGTCGGGCATCATCTCCGAACAATGCTTCCGCATCATTCATCCGAATACCTGATTATCTCGCGGCACGACGCTTACCGCCGGCAAGACATGGGCTATCAGGCGGCCACCTGCTCGGCGCGCGCAGTGCTTGGCCCGTTGCCGGCCCGGCCTAGCTCCACATCCTCCATCATCCCGATCGCGTCCGGCACCAGCACGGCGATGGAATAATAGGCGCTCACCAGGTAAGAAATGATGGCCTTGGCGTTGATGCCCATGAACCGTACGGACAAGGACGGTTGGTATTCATCGGGTATGCCGGTCTGATGCAATCCGATCACGCCCTGATTCTCCAAGCCCGTGCGCATCAGGAAAATCGAAGTCGTCTGATGCTCCGAGATGCCGATCTTGTTGCATGGTAGAATCGGAATGCCGCGCCATGCCGGCACCATGTGTCCTTGCATGTCGATGGCGTGGGGATAAACTCCGCGCCGGCTGCACTCGGCGCCGAACGCTGCGATCGTGCGCGGGTGGGCGAGGAAGAAATGCGGCTGCTTCCACACCAGCGCCAGCAACTGGTCCATGTCGTCCGGCGTGGGCGGACCCGATTTGGTGCTGATGCGCTGATCGAAATCGGTATTGTACAATAGGCCGAACTCACGGTTGTTGATCATCTCGTTCTCTTGACACTCGCGCAGTGCCTCGATCGTCAACCGCAACTGCTGCTGCACCTGATCCATCGGATCATTGAAGAGGTCGGCGACCCGTGTATGGATCTGCAGCACGGTCTGCGCAACGCTGAGCTCGTACTCACGCGGCGACGGGTCGTAATCCACGAAGGTGTCGGGCAGCACCGGCTCGCCTTTATGCCCCGCCGAGAGCTCGATCGAAGCCTGCCCATGCTTATCCATGGCCTTGTCGAGGGTCGCCCTGTATTGTTCGACCTGGGTGCGCAGGCTTTCGTTCTGGGCGATCGCCTGCTCGAAGGCTTCCCGCGTCAGCGACAAAACGGTGCATTGCGTCACTGCGCGCATCGTGTGATCCCAATTGCCAGGCGGATCTGTCAGAGTGCGATCGCCGAAGTGATCGCCGTCCGCGTAGATCTCGACCACCTCCTCGTCTCCGTATTTCCCGGGCCGCACCATCTGCGCCTTGCCGTGCGCAAGCAAATAGATGCGAGTTGCCGGCTGACCGGCTTCGTAAATGTTGGTGCCGGCAGAAAACTCTTGCTGTTTAAAACGATCGGCCAATGCCGAGAGCACGGCTTGGTCCTCGTATCCGCGCAGGATCGGCAACTCGCCCAGTTTGGCAGGGATCACCTGAACCTTATCGCCGGTTTGCACAAAGCTGATCCGGCCGTCGCCGAGCGCGTATTTCAGCCGGCGGTTCAACCGGAATACTCCGCCCTTGGTCTCGATCCATGGCACCATTCGCAGCAGCCAGCGGGAGGTGATGCCCTCCATCTGGGGATGCGACTTGGTGGTGGTCGTAATCGTACGTGCGGCTTCGGTGCTGATGCTTTGCTGACGGTTGGGATCGACAAGGCTCGCCATCGTTCACACCTCCGGTTCGGGTTCAGGGTTCAGATCCCGCTGGAAGGCGGGGAGATTCGCTGCGCAGGAGAAGCCAGCAGCGCGGCTGAAATCCCGATCCCGGAGGGGCCGGGAAGCCCGCGCTGCGCGGCCGGGCGCTCGACTGGGCGCACGTAACGCCGGCAGTGCTCGTGCCAATGTAGGATCCCCGAAAGCCAGTTCTGGAGCCGCTCCAAGAAGCGGCGGAGATGCGCGCGGGCGGCGCTATCCAACCCGAAATCCGCGGCCAGCACCGGCAACTCGGCTACAGCAATGTGCTGAAACTGGCGCATCCGCGACGCGGTCAAATCAGCCGTGATGGTCATCGCCGTTTGCGCATCGCAGCCGAGGAACTGCCGCACGACCAGCACGCAGTTGTGCAGTTCGCCCTCGAATTCGGTTTCCTTGCGGTACGAATAGACGTCGTTGATCAGGCAGGCGCAGTCGGCGGCGCTGTTGCAAAGCCCCTGCATCGGCCGGGTGCGAAACAGCTCGGGGGGAAGCGAATTGCCTTCGGCAATGCGCGACCGGCTCATCGTCAAGTCGGAGCCGAACGTCATGCGGCGCATCTCGATGTAGTCGACCGGGTCGGGAATCCGGTTCTGCGTCTGATTCGCGAACTCCCACAACCAGCTTCCGGTCATCTTCAGAATAGCCGTGCGAAACTCCGCCCGGTCTGGCTCCGCCATCCCCGCTGCTGTGCGCGACCATAAATCCGCGAGCCCACGCTCCGCCGCATTCAGCGCTGGCGGTGTCGGGCCGCAATCGAGCGGCATGAACTCCGGGAGGCGCTCGTGGAACAGCTTGGCACCGGCCGGATCACGCCTCCGCGTGAACACCGCGGGAAAGTAATCATCGCCATATGTGCCCCAGGTGAGCCATTGCGAGCTCAAATCGAGCTGCGGCCCTGTGGCGTCGGGATGAATGCCGGCCGCGCACAGCGCAATATCGAACCCGGCGAGCTTGCTTTCAGTCCAGACACCCTCGCCGGGCACGCCAGGGAGCGGCTCCAGCATACCCATAGCGTGCGCCCAGGTGAGCGTGTTCTTCCGGGCGGCATCCAAGTGCGGGCTGAGTTGCAGGGCAAAAGGCATATATAGCGCGGGTAATTTCAGTGGCCCGACCGGCTGAAATGGCACGTAAGTGAAGCTTCGCACCCGCACTGCGGCCGGGCTTCCGGCAAAACCGAGGCGGGCCGCCGCAGTACCCAATCCGGTCGGGCCGCCGAGCGGCCCTACTGCCCCCTTATGGGCGCCGACATTCATGTAGCGGCTCGACCGCATGTGCCACTCATGGCCGCCAGACTGCCAATCCTGCAGCCCTTTGGCGTAGAGCAGCACGTGCCCGCGCTCGACCGTATCGAGGCCGTGCTCCTCGAACAGCGGCGGCAATTCGGTGAAGAAGGTGTTCTCGAACTGTTGCAAGCGCGAGGTGAGGATGTCGTTCACCAAGTTGGCCGCACCTTGCGGGTCGAGGCCGAGGAATCGCTCCATCACCAGAACGCTGTTATTGATCTCGCCCTCTTCTTGCGTCTCCCGTTGATAGGAAAATATATCGTTTCGTAGATGGACACCGTCGGCGAAGGTATCCTTCAGCACACGCATCGGGCGCGTGCCCGCGATGCGCGCCGGGACCTCAATGCCTGCCGCGTGTTCCACCAGGTCGGCTGACCACGGCGCGCCCCCGACCTTGCGACGCATTTCGATATACTCGACCGGGTTGGGCACGCGGCTTTCGTTGATGTTCGCGAGCTCCCAAATTGATTCGTTGAGCAGATTCTCGGTGCTCGCGAAAAATCGCTGCCGCCATTCCGGCGATTTCGAAGGTGCGGTCCGGCCCCACAGATCCGCGAGTCCCATTTCCACCGGGTTGGCCGGCTCCGGCGTGGTCTTGGACGTATCCAGCGGCATGAACAGCGGCAGCCGCGCCACGTATTGCTTCGCGCCCTCGATATCGCCAATGCGCTTGAATGTTTCGAGAAAATGATCGTCGAAGAAGCACACCCAAACGTACCAGCCGGTGACGAGATCGAGTTCGGGCGACGGAGCATCGGGATGAGTATAGGCGCAGAGCAGCGCATAATCATGTGCGTCGAATTTGCGTTCGTCCCAAATCGGCGCCGTCTTCTCGCCAGCGGTTCCCAATATTCCCATGCTATAGGCCCAAGCCTTGCTGTGCGCGCGCGCCGCCTCGAGGCTCGGGTTCAGGCGCGCAGGCCACGGCAGGTAGAAATCGGGCAACCGGTACGGCTGCTGCTGCTTCACGGGGCTGCCTGGTCGGCGCGCGAACCGTGGGCGCACGCGATACGGCACGCCTGGTTCGCCATCGCGATCAGCATTTTTGTTGTTTGCCTCCTCCCCGAGGCCATGGCGCAGCCAGGTCGCGGTTGCGTGCTGACCCCGGACGGAAGCGTGAGCCCGGCAGCATACGAACAACCGGGATTAACCCATTGCGGCCCGTTACAAAAGCAAATCTCTGCGCGAAGCAGTTTCTCTCACCATCCTTCGTGTGCGCACGTAACACTTCGCATGTCCGATCCACTCAGAGATTAGGCCTTTCCCCGTTTCTACTAGGATGACGGCGGGCTGAGGGTAGTGGGCCATGTCTGGATGGTCGCAAGGACAGGGCCGGGGTTGTTGACGTCCTCGAGTTCGATGGGGCTTACGAGCTGGTACACATCGTTGTTCGGCGGGAAATTCATTGCCTTGGGATTACGCAGGATCGCTGGCCCCGGATTTGAGGTCTTGTTTCGCATGATGATCCCGGGCAAGAGATTGGGAATCGTGACGTTAATGTTCGTTGTAATCTTGAATGGCAGGGAAGGGCGTCCCGGGCCTGATCGCCGTGAGGGTGCTCTGGGGCGGCACACGCTCAGGATCCATTACGACCTCGATTAGCCCGATGCCGGCACCTATGCCGTGCATCACATGCTCTTGGATCAGAAGGCTCACAGTCGTAACGTCCTTGGCGCCCGCCAGGAAGCGCTTGAGCTGATTGGGATCCAACAGGACCGCAATGTTACCGGTAAAGTCAGCGGTATAGGTCTTTCCAGCGACGATCAGTTGGGCGCCTGCTGACTGGCAGCGGCAATTGTATAGTCCTGCCGTTGATGAATCGATCCTTCCCGACATTTGCCCAAACCTCCTCATTTACGACTAACACTATCTAGGGAAGCACCACGATCGTGCGAGTTCAGGATCTGTTTGCAGATCCGGCGAGACGTTCGCGTTTCTTATGGCACGTCAATTAGCGACAAGATAATCGGGGCACGGACCGAGCCTGCCTGTGGGCCCCGCCGCCGGCATCGTTTGCCAAACCAAGGCAGCGCAGAATTGAGCATGGGCCGGAGATAACGGTCAAGTTTAAAAATAGCCTGCTCCATACAAAAACTTTGGCCGACCTGATTTTGTTCCTAGGCGCCCCAGTAAGTCTAAATAATGCGCTGATTTACGTGAAGAGAGAGAGATAACATGGCCCGCGATCCAGCTCATTTTACGTTCGATATTTCATTAAACGTCTAGAGCGGTTTCCACTCAAGTGGAACCGCTCTAGCTTTGTTTTGCGAGCAGATTCACGCGATGTGGATCGCCTTCGGTGATTCCACCTGATCGCGATCTGCTCTAGGAGCCACCGTGCTTGCGACCGTGGGCAGTGACGAGAAGGCGCGCATCGCCCGGGATTGTGGCGCCGATCACGTCATCCTCTATCGAAGGGAAGACTTCGCCTCGCGTGTGTGGGAGATT
>JAFAHH010000102.1 GCA_019237355.1 Acetobacteraceae bacterium
CGATTGAGCAGCCACAGGATGAAGGATAGCACGATGCTGACGATCACGCATGTCACGAGCGGGAAATAAAAGCTGAAGTTCTCGCGCTCGACGACAATATCGCCCGGCAATCGGCCGAGCCCGAGTTTGGTGAGCCATGGCCACAGCCGACCGAAGGCCACCAACATGACCCCAATTGCGATCAGCCACTGTCTCATTACGGTACCGCCAATCCGAAGCTCGGGATGATATAGTCGCGGCAAGAGGAGGATCACCCGTGAGCATGCCGAAACGCTTCGTCGTTACTGAGGTGAGCCATTGGCATTCGGTTTATGACGCCACCTATCTGCGCATTCTGCGCGATCTGGGATGCGACATTGTCGGCGTCTCCGACCGCTCTGCGCGGATTGCTGCGGAGCGCGCGGAGCATTTTGGCGGCAAACCTTTTACCGACTACCGGGAGATGGTCGAGGCGACCAGACCGGAATTCGCGATCGCATTGGGCCGGCATTGTGAGATGCCGGAGATTTTCAGGTATCTCGTCGGCGCCGGCGTGCCGTTTGTTATGGAAAAGCCATGGGGTACCGACGCCGATACGGTGGCTGGCCTCGCCCGCCTTGCCGCCGAGAAGGGCGCCTGGGTGTCGGTGCCCTTCATGCAGCGATATTCGTTCTGGGCAGTTACCGCAAAGCGCATGATCGCGGCTGGTGAGTTCGGCAGGATCTCGCACATCTTGTTTCGCGGAATACGGCCGACGATGCGGCGCTATATCGAATGGGAGTCGCCCTGGATGGCCGACAAGTCGCAGGCTGGCGGCGGCGCTCTGCTGAACCTCGGCCCGCACGGCTTCGACATCGCCAGGTTCGTGACGGGCGAGGAGCCGGCGGTCGTCTCTGCCGTTGTCAGCCGGCGCGTGCACGAGGCGGAGGTCGAGGATTATGCGTTCACTACAATGCGCACACCGAGCGGCATTCTGTTTCACAACGAGGTCGGTTACACGATGCCGACCTGGCCGGCGAACCAGACTGATGGCGAGCAGAAGATTGCCGGAGAGCGATTTTTATTGCGTCAAGTACCGGGCGGCCTGCAACTACTGGGATCGGGTCGCGACGAATTCATGCCGCAGCCTGAGGGATGGGAGGCGGGCTATCCGCGTGCGATCAGGGAGGCCCTGGAAGCCTGTGGTCGCGGCGATCCACCGCCCATTCCGGCGAGCGAATGCGCGCACGCCGTCCGGCTCGTCTTTGCCAGCTACCATTCCGCCGGTAGGTGACTGGATGAGAGCGGCGTTGGTCGACCGCTCTCACCGACCTCTTAGCTATTAGCGGCCCGGGAAGGTCGCAATCATGCCGTTGTCGCCTAGGATGACATGAACTCTTTGGCCGTTTCTCATCGCGTCGACCGACCAGCCCTGCATCGACCTCAAATCGTGAACGTTATTGTAGCCATACCTAGCGAGTTCCTGCTCGGCCTGCTGATAAGTCGTGATGTTGGCGGACCCGTATCCCGCCTGCGAGTAGGGCTGTCCGCCAGAGGGCGTGCTGGTGCCCTGCATGCCCGAACTCCAGCTTCCCTGATTTGTGCCGTAAGTCCCCTGATTAGGGTAAGCATGTGTAGCCTGATTGGGGTTCCAGCTGCCCTGGGATCCTGGACTGCTGCTATAGGATCCCTGAGTCCCCGGAGTGGTCGAGTAAGTCTGCGCCCAAGCGGCTGACCCAGCGCTGAGGGCGAGAAGGCCCGCAATCGCGGCACACGTTGAAACCGTCTTCATCTTCTGGATCTCCTGCAAGTTGCCGACGCAGCACGACGGTGGCCAAGCTGTCGTCCTGAACAAAAACTTCGTTCCGGATTTCAAACGCCCAAGCACAACTTAGCGTTCTTTTCGAGACGCAAGTAGAGCGCCGAGAGAAAGCTGGAGCTCTCTCGCTGGAACTGCGCGATTATCGGCCTTGGAATGTGGCCACCAGGCCGTTGTCGGAAAGCATCACTCGGACATCCTGGCCGTTTCGGTTGGCATCGGCAGTCCAGCCTTGCATCGGGCGCAG
>JAFAHH010000213.1 GCA_019237355.1 Acetobacteraceae bacterium
GTTTACCGCAACACCCCAGCAACGGAGCGTTTTTTGGACCGGCTTAAGCCGACCTACCTAGGCGGCATGCTGCAAATGGCCAACGAACGTCTCTACCCGTTCTGGGGCTCGCTGACCGAAGCGCTGCGAACGGGGCGCCCGCAGAACGAAGCCAAGCGGGGTCGCGCCAAAAACGCTGGCCAGGACGATCATCGTCCAGGTCAAGCTCAATGGCTCGGCGCCTTCAGGGATCGGCTGGCGCCCAGGGGGCACCTTCGGCACGATGAGCCGGTTGAGGGGTAGGCCGAGCAGCAGGTGCAGTGCAGCCCAGGTGAGGCATGCGCCACGCCAACCGAAGGCCCCGATCAGGAACGCGCTTGTCGGCCATCCAACCGTGCTGGCCAATCCTCCAAACAAGGTGATGCCGGTGATCGCATTGCGAGGGCTGCGCCCGTAGAGACTGGCAACCGTCGCAAAAGCAGCCTCGTAGAGACCGAAGCCCATGCCGATGCCGATCACGATCCAAGCGGCGGCGAGCCCCATGATCCGGACGCCGACGACAGCAGCACCAGCCCTGCCGCGAAGGCGAGATTGGTTGCTGCCAAAACATCCCGGCCCCCATGCTTGTCAATCATACGGCCGGCAAGCGGGCCAAGCAGACCTGCGAGCAGGAGCGCCGTGGAGAAGATGCCGAAGAACAATGCGCGCGATAGGCCCAGGTCATTTGCGACTGGATCGGCGATGATTGCCGGCAGGTAGTAAGTCGATCCCCACGCCAGAGTTTGCGTAATGCCAAGGGTGGCGACAACGATGCTGCGCCGTTCCGTGAGTCTCCCGATTCTCATACAGCTTTAGACTGACTAGAGCGTCCAATCCCAGAATGTCGGCCCGGGTCGTTGGTTCCGCCCAAAAGCAATCTCCTGAGCAGGTTCAGTGTTCTTCCGGGGCAGCTTTCGGTGCCCTTGAAAGCGGCGGCCTGAATGCGCGGTCGAAGCGGCCGCAACCATCGCAGTCGTCCGGGTTGTTGTGGCGTTAGGTATGTTCGCCTAGCTTTATTCCGGCATCGGGCTTGACCGAGTTGGCCTAGGCTGGCCGCGGCGACATAGTTTGGAACCATTGCCTTCGGCAACATCGTAACGCGGCCATGCACAATCCTGCTATGGATTTGGCCGAGATTGCACGCATGCAGGCTAGCCCGATGTTGCCTATGAGCTGGCCCACGGCAAGGTGCCATGCCTCGTTTACGGGTGACTTCCATGGGAATTTCTGACACGCGGCGCGGCCTGGAGCGTTCCACGACGGACCTCGAAGCGACACCTGTCCAGGGTATTGTCCGAGCGGCTCCCGTCGCACTCCCGACGCACCTTCGCCGGACCCTTTCGCTCGCGAATTTCGAGGCCGCGGCGCACCGTCACCTGCCGCGGCCGATCTTCGGATACGTCTCGGGAGCCGCCGAGACCAACGCCTCCCTTCGCGACAACCTGTCGGCGTTTGAAGAGTTCGGCTTCGTCCCGCGGGTGCTCATCGACGTTTCGAAGCGAACGGAGAGGGTCGAACTGTTCAATCGGATATACTCGGCCCCATTTGGGATTGCCCCATGGGCATCAGTGCTTTGTCCGCCTACCGCGGCGATTTGGTCCTGGCGCGAGCAGCCGGGCAGGCGAACATTCATATGGTGATAAGTGGCTCTTCCCTGATCCGTCTGGAGGAAGTGGCTGAGGCTGGTCCCGCCACTTGGTTCCAGGCGTACCTGCGGGGTGAGCCAGACCGGTTCTTTGCGCTGCTTGAGCGCGTGGAGCAGGCGGGCTTCGAGATCCTCGTGCTGACTGTTGACACGGCAGTGCTAGCCAATCGAGAGAACAACATTCGAAGCGGCTTCTCCACTCCACTTAGACCTAGTCTGCGCCTAGCCTGGGACGGCATCATACGGCCGAACTGGACGCTGAATCGTTTCTGCGAAGTTGCTGAAGCACGGCATGCCCCACTTCGAGAACTCCTACGCAACACGCGGCGCGCCGATCCTGGCTAAGAGTGTGATGCGGGACTTCGGAGCGAAGGATCACCTGAGCTGTCGTCATCTGGAGATGATACGGCAACGGTGGAAGGGGCGCTTGGTCATCAAGGGCATTATGTCCAAGGAGGATGCCTGCATCGCCCGGGACAGGGGCGCCGAGGGCATCGTCGTCTCAAACCATGGCGGCCGGCAACTTGATGGAGCAGTCTCGCCCCTCCGCGTCCTGCCTGCAATTGTAGAAGCCGTTGGATCGACAATTGCCGTCATGATGGACGGCGGCGTCCGGCGAGGTTCTGATGTGCTAAAGGCAATCGCTCTGGGTGCTGCATTCGTCTTCGTCGGCCGTCCATTCATCTATGCAGCCGCAATCGGCGGCGAGGCTGGTGTCAGCCATGCCATTAACACTCTTTCAACAGAAATCAGCCGAACATGGGTCTTCTCGGGATCAACTCGCTCCGAGAAAGGCAACCGGATCGCCCGCTCAGGCTCAGGGGCGTGGGTAGAGGCCGGAGTCCTTGATCGCTCCGGTCAGGAAATTCCCAAGGAACGATGCCTAGCTGCCGAGCGAGTTGATCATCGCAATTCCGCCCGCCGCCGCGCTCGCCGAGGGCGTTGTTCTTATTGCGGGCCGAGAAGTCAACCCTCGCAAACCAGCCGCCTGCCGTAGTCGGAATCCATGCCGGGGTCACTGTTCTCTCAGCGGTCGGCATGAACTGTGGGCTCGGCGACGGTAACACCTAACCGCCGATCTCCGAGTCCAATCATTTGACGGCGTCTCACGCTCAATGGGCAACGGTATTTGCCGCATCTTCGATAGCAGCTACCGTCACTTCGGGATGCGCGATCATGCTCGGATGATCGCCGCCCGGAACGTGGTAGACTTTCGACTTCGCACGCGTGGCGAATTTCTTCTGAATGTCAGGTGGTATGACTTTGTCGGCGTCGCCCAGGACGTACCACGAAGGGATCGTCTTCCAACCGATTGCAGCCGGTGCTTTATCCGTCAGACAGCGTGCGGCGAACGGTCGCTGCGTCGCGGCCAAGCGCGCCGCAGCCTCCGGAGATTCCGTAGACGCAAAGATCGCCCCAAAATACTT